>NZ_JBWKZU010000096.1:0-13712 GCF_059424825.1 Acidovorax sp. GW101-11A03
GTCGAACACCCGCCTGTGGGACGCCCAACTCAAGGACCGCTATTTGCTGCAACAGCGGTTGGGCGATCTACAAAATCACCCCGTGCTCGCGCTATGGGGCGACAGCGACCGCGTGTTTGACCGTTCGGGCCTCTCGCCCTTGCAGAAGCTGTTGCCCCAGGCGCAACTGGAAGCCCTGCCCGGCATCGGCCATCTGCCCATGATGGAAGCGCCTGCCGACACGGCGCAGCGGTATGCGCGTTTTCTGGAGGGCCTGGCCCCGCCCAGCGCGCTGGCGCCCCAGAAAATTCAAAAAAATAGCTTCTACCGCCCGTCCATCAAGCGGCAGCAGCTATCAATTAATGAGCAATCGGTTTCAACAACCAGCGCCCGGGGGGACGCGGCCGGTCACCCCCGGCGTGGCTTGCGCGCCTTGCCCTTGCTGGACTTGCCCGCCACCGCTTTCTTGACCGAGGCCTTCAACGACTGGATGGGCGAACGCGCCGCGCGCTCGCGGGTCAGACCCGCCTTTTCGGTGGCCGACATCGCAGCGCCTTTGTCTGCCTTGCGGCCTCCCGCACGGCCACCAGCCTTGCGCGCACCGCCGCTTGCGCCGTCAGGGCCCACCCCCTTGTCCTTGAGCGCACGGCCCAGCAGCTCCTCGCCCTCGCGCACCAGGCGGAAGTCGATCTTGCGGCCATCCAGATCCACACGGCTCACCTGCACCCGCACACGGGCACCGATGGCATAGCGGATGCCGGTGCGCTCGCCACGCAGCTCCTGGCGCGCCTCGTCAAACTTGAAGTATTCGCCGCCCAATTCGGTGATGTGCACCAGGCCTTCGACATACATGGCATCGAGCGTGACGAAGATGCCGAAGCTGGTCGCGGCGCTCACCACGCCGCTGTACTCCTCGCCCAGGTGCTCGCGCATGTACTTGCACTTGAGCCAGGCTTCCACGTCGCGGCTCGCCTCGTCGGCACGCCGCTCGTTGGCACTGCAATGCAGGCCGGCGGCTTCCCAGGCCTGCGTCTCGCGGCTGGGCGGCTTCACGTCTTTGCGTGGCTTGGTGCCAGGCGCGGCCACGCGCGCAGCGAGGCGCTTGGCCAGCTTGGCATGCGCCTCGCCCGGCGTGGGCAGCGCAGGCAGCTTGTACTGCGTCTTGTTCAGAATCGCCTTGATGACCCGGTGTACCAGCAGGTCGGGGTAACGACGGATGGGGCTGGTGAAGTGGGTGTAGGCATCAAACGCCAAGCCAAAGTGGCCGCTGTTGGTAGGCGTGTAGATGGCCTGCTGCATGGAGCGCAGCAGCATGGTGTGGATCTGCTGCGCGTCGGGCCGGTCTTTGGTGGCCGTGGCAATCGCCTGGAAGTCGCCCGGCTTGGGGTCGTCGCCGATGCTCATGCCCACGGCCATGGCCTTGAGGTAGTTGCGCAGAATCTCCTGCTTCTCGGGTGTGGGGCCTTCGTGCACGCGGAACAAGCCGGGCTGACCGCCCTGCGCGATGAAGTCGGCACTGCACACGTTGGCGGCCAGCATGGCCTCTTCGATGAGCTTGTGCGCGTCGTTGCGGGTACGTGGCACGATCTTTTCGATGCGGCCGTTTTCGTCGCAGACGATCTGCGTCTCGGTGGTCTCAAAGTCCACCGCGCCGCGCGCCTGGCGCGCGATCAGCAGCGCGCGGTACACATCGTGCAGGTTGAGCAGGTCCTTGACGCGGTCCTTGCGCTTGCTGGCCTCGGGGCCGCGCGTGTTGGCCAGGATGGCCGCGACCTCGGTGTACGTGAAGCGCGCGTGGCTGAACATCACAGCCGGGTAGAACTGGTAGGCGTGCACCTCGCCCTTGGCGGTGACCAGCATGTCGCAGACCATGCACAGGCGCTCCACCTCAGGGTTCAGAGAACAGAGCCCATTGCTGAGCTTCTCGGGCAGCATGGGGATCACGCGGCGCGGGAAGTAGACGCTGGTGGCGCGGTCGTAGGCATCGATGTCGATGGCGCTGCCGGTCTCCACATAGTGGCTCACGTCGGCAATGGCCACCAACAGGCGCCAGCCCTTGCTGCGGCCCACCTTGGCGGGCTCGCAGTACACGGCATCGTCGAAGTCGCGCGCGTCTTCGCCGTCGATGGTGACCAGGGGCACGTCGGTCAGGTCCACACGGCGCTTCTTGTCCTGCGCGCGCACCTTGTCGGGCAACTCCTTGGCCTGGGCCAGGCACTCGGCCGAGAACTCGTGTGGCACGCCGTACTTGCGCACGGCGATCTCGATCTCCATGCCGGGATCGTCCACCTCGCCCAGCACTTCGGTGATGCGGCCCACGGGCTGGCCGAACAGTGCTGGCGGCTCGGTCAGTTCAACGACGACCACTTGCCCGGGCTTCGCTGCGCCTGTGGCGCCCTTGGGGATCAGCACATCCTGGCCGTAGCGCTTGTCTTCCGGCGCCACCAGCCAAACGCCACTTTCCTGCAGCAGGCGGCCAATGATGGGCTGGGGCGGGCGTTCGATGATCTCGACCACGCGGCCCTCGGGGCGGCCACGGCGGTCCTGGCGCACGATGCGCACGCGCACACGGTCTTTGTGCAGCACGGCGCGCATTTCGTTGGGGGGAATAAAGATGTCGCCTTCGCCATCGTCGCGGATGACAAAACCGTGTCCATCACGGTGCCCCTGCACGCTGCCTTCAATTTCCTGAGACAAATGCGCAACGGGTTGCGCGCCGGGGGTGGTTTTTTTGTTATACAATCTGAGTCTTTCCTGAAATGCCCAGGTGGCGGAATTGGTAGACGCACTAGTTTCAGGTACTAGCGAGTAACATCGTGGAGGTTCGAGTCCTCTCCTGGGCACCAAGTTTAACGAGAACCGGAGACGGTTTTCAAAATATCAAAGCCGCTGCACACTCAGCGGCTTTTTTATTTTTCAGGCGACCTGCGCACGCAGACCATGTGCGCACATCAGGCTGGCCACCCCCACTGAACCAACCGCAGCCTCATGCAGACGCACCATCCGGCTACCACGGTGCACGATGACAAAAGAGTGCCGCAAACAATTTTCAAAAAAATGAGCAACTTGGCCGGAGCCCTCAAAAAACGCTCTATAATTCAAAGCTGATCTGAAAGCCCAGGTGGCGGAATTGGTAGACGCACTAGTTTCAGGTACTAGCGAGTAACATCGTGGAGGTTCGAGTCCTCTCCTGGGCACCAAATACAAAGCCTGCAAGTTGCAAAACTTGCAGGCTTTTTCTTTGCCCGTCTCGCCCCGAAAGACGCGCTTGAACCCCGGCCCCGACGTGCTCAGCACACAAGGGCAAGATCGTCGACTACTGAGCCAACCCGGTGGCCGCCGCATCGCCTGCCCGCCCCATCGCCCCGCCAGTCATGTCGGCTTCGCAAAGAAGGCAACTAGCCGTAACAGCCTGCCTATGGCGCCCAGATATCGCCCTTGTCTTACAGACGGAACTGCGGCACCTTGCTGAAATCCTATTTGGTAGCCATTGAGGCCACCTGGGCGGTCATTGAGACGCCCACCCTTTTTTGTCTCTTGATGACGAGGACTTCATCATGAAACGCCATCCCCTCCCACCTGGCGCACGCGCCGTTGCAGCCTTTCTGGGCACCGTGGTGCTGGCCGTGCTGGCGGCAGTCACCGTGCTGATGCCCGAAGTGGCCGTGCAGTCGGTGGATTCGATGCTGCACCTGCCTGCCGGGCTGGACGAGATTTTGTCCAGCGGCTTGGTAAGCCACTGAGCCACTGCCCCCCTTGCGGCTTGGGCACCACGCCCGACACGCGGGCGTGTGGGTCCAAACAGCAACACCGTAGCAAAAACGATAGCATCAGAGTACCATTCCGCGCTGCACACCTTGATTTTTGGGTGGCATTCAGGAATGGAGGACGATCGTGAACCCACGTTTTCGAATCCCTGCAGACATTCTTCGCTCACTCTTCACCGCCCGTCCTTGGGCAGCACTGGCGCTCCTGGGGGGGCTTGCGGGCTGCTCCAGCCCCCGCGACGGGGCCCTGGAGGAGTTCTCGCGATGGCATGACAACGCGCGGGCCCAGGCCCAGGCGGGCGCGCTCAGCTGGAGCGAGCTGTACAAACAAAGCTTTGACCGCCTCACGGCCCTGCCACCGTCGCTGCAACAAGACACGCGGCTGGAAAATACGGTGCTGCTACTGTCGATGGCACGCAAATTTGAAGCCAACGAGATCAGCGCCCAGCAATTTGCCGCAGAGCGCAGCGACATCGAGAGCCAGCTCCAGGCGCGCCTGCGCTGAGCCGCTCCACCGCCTACTTCGCCTTCGTAGCGCCCTGCTCCACAATGCCCACGCGGCGGCGCAGTGCGGCGGCGGCTTCCGCATCACCGGCTGCCTCGGCCCGCTGCACCTGCAGTAGCAGCCAGGCCAGCAACGGCCTGCGCCAGCCTTGGGCCGACGCCGTCTCGGTGGCTGCGGCCACCACGGCAGAGCTGGCGCGCCCGGCCTGAAACAACACCCCGGCAGCCACCAGGCGCGACAGCGGATCTTCAATGCTCGCCAGCGTGGCGGCCTCGCCCGCTGCGGCCACCTTGCGCTGGGCCTCCGGCAGCAATGGCACCTGTTGCGGCGACACGCGACCAGCCAGGTAGTCGGCATAGGCCTGCTCGGGCGCAGGCGCATCCGGGCGCAGCGCTTCAAACCGGTCACACGGCGCCACCACCAGGCTGGCCACCTGTGCCGCGCAGCGCATCAACTCCAGCCGAGCCAGGAGGTCAGCGCGGCCGGTGCGGGCCACTTCGGCGCGGGCCCGGTCCCACTCCAGTTGCTCGACGCGCGCATTGCCCGACAGATAGGCCTCGGTGGCCTTGGTGGCGGCCCCCTGGGCGTTCATCTGCCAATCGGGCACCGGGGGCTTGCTGGAGCAGGCCGCCAGCAGCAAGGCGCAGCCCACGGCGGCAAGCCGCCCCGGCACCCGCAGACGAGGAATGGCATATCGCTTCATGGCAGTTTCAGCTCCGTGTCGCGTGCAAAAGGCCATTTGCGGTTGATCTCGTTGACCAGGCTTTCCACCTTGCGCAGGTTGCTCTCCACCTCGGCACGCAGGGCCCCGAGGTCGTTGGTGGCCTCGCGGGCGTTGGCGCCAACGGCCTGGGCTTCGACCAGCACGGCGTCCACCTTCCTGACGCTGGCGCGGGTGTCGGTCAGCAGGCCATTGAGCTGCGCAACGGCCGCGCGCACTTCGGGCACCAACGCGTCCTTGCTGCCGTCGCTGCCCAACAGCTGCCGGTCGGCCCGCGCGGCCATGCCATCGAGCCGCGCCAGCAGCGCATTGGTACGCTCCAGCGTGGCGATGATTTTTTTCGCATCGGTCTCGCTGCCCATCAACACACCCAGCGCGCCCCCGGGGCCATTGAGGCGGTCGGTGAGGGTTTTGACATTGGTCAGACTGTTGCCCAGCGCAGCGTCCGGAGCGGTCAGGGCGTTGAGGTTGGTGAGCAGCTCACGCGCGGTGGCCATGAGCTGCGGGATCTCGGCCGTGGCATCGCCGCGCAGCACGGGCCGCACGGCGCCATCGGGCAGCGGGTCGTCGGTGAGGATGCCGGAATACGCCCGGATGTTGGTGCCCCCCACCAGCCCCCGCACCAGCGTGAACACGCTGGACACGCGCAGCCAGTGCGCGTCCTTGCGGGGCACATCGACCAGGATGCGGGCATTGCCGCTATCAGCCAGTTCGATGCGGCGCACCCGGCCAATGGGGAAACCCGAGAACGTCATGTCCATGCCTACCACCACACCTTCGGAATCGTCGGCCGTGAGGACCAGGGTCTGGGTGGGCTCGAACGCGCCCCGCGCATACAGCAGGTACAGGCCCGAACCCACGATGAGCGCCAGCGTGAACAGCAGCAGCGCGGCGGCCTTCAGCTCCAGGTAGGCCACGGGGCGCAGGGTTTCGACGGGCGGCACGCCATCGGCTGCGGTGGGGGGCGTGGGGGTGGGATCGTTCATCGATGCGGGTGGAACAAACCAGTCAGTAATAGTTGCCCATGAGCGAGGCGGTCTCGATCAGCAGCAGCACGGCAAACATGCGGGCCAGGCCACCCAGCTCCGAGTCGGGCTGGACGCGCTCGCCGCTGTCGTACAGGCCTGCGGCCATGGGGATCAGCGCCACGGCCAGGCTGAAGAACAGGGTCTTGAGCACAAACACCATGGTCACGCTGGGCGAGAACACCTGGCCAAACATGCGCGTGTAGCCAGACAGCCCGGCCATGTTGAAACCATACACGCCCAGGTAGGCCAGCACCAGCGCCACCACGCAACTGAGCGCGGCCAGCGTGACGCAGGCAAACACCCCGGCAATCACACGCGGCAGCAACTCGATGCGCACCGGGTCGGAGCCCTGGCTGCGCAGCGCATCAAACCGCCCCGCCTGCCGCAGGCGCGACAGCTGCGCGCCGTTGGGGATGGTGCAGCGCATGGCCACAAAAAGGGCCGCCGTGAGCGGAATCAGCTCCAGCACCAGCACGCGGATCACCATCTCCAGCGCGTAGCGGGACAGCCCATAGCTCAGCGCCGTGACCACCACGATGCGCGTGAGCACCAGGCTGATGAGCGCCGCCAGCACCGTGAAGCCCAGCAGCACGGGGGCCGTGTCCAGATACAGGTGGCGGGCCAGGGCCCGGCGTGTGCCCTTGCCGTAGCTGGACGGCGACAGCACCAGCACCAGCACCACAGCCCCCAGGTACAGGATGCGCCACCAGGCCACCGCCCAGCGCCGCGCCGTGTTCCACACACGTTCGGGCAGGGAGAGGCCGGGCAGGCGCGAGATCATGGCCGGATCATAGCGGCGGCCTGCACACGGGCGCATGGCGCGCCTGCAGGCACGGGGATACATGCTTTTTTGGGCTCTTCCGCCTGATGGATATGCCTTTCAAGCTATCAAAATAGCAGCAAGCAACATCCCCAGGAAACATGCCCTCACACATGGCGCTTGCCCGGCACTGCCGGGGTGGGCAGGGCCACCTGCTGCGCGTCGGCCCGCTCGTGCAGGGCTTCGATGATGTGGCAGGTGGCGTCCGATCCATCGCAGCGGCTGCGCAGCGCGAGCAGGTCGGACTCCAGCGCTTGCAGCTCGGCCAGGCGGGTGCGCACATGCTGCAGGTGTGCATCCAGCGTGTCGCGCGCGGCGTCGCAGTCGGCCTTGCGGCCCCAGTCCAGCGCCAGCAGGGTGCGCACCTCGTCCAGCGACATGTCCATGGCACGGCACAGGCGGATAAAGCGCAGCCGGTGCACATCGGCGCCGCTGTAGAGGCGGTAGCTGTTGCCCTCCCGCGCACCGGGGGGCAGCAAGCCCTCTTTTTCGTAATAGCGGATGTTGGCAGCCGACACCCCGGACTGCTGGGCGGCCTCGCCGATGCGGAACTGTACGGCATGCTGATGCATGGGCTTGACCTTCAAGTGACTTCAAGGTTTCCAATGATGCCATCGCTTTCAAAAACCGCCAGGAGAAGAAATCCATGTCTGCCCATTGCAATCACGATCACCATGACCACGGCGCCCCTGGCCACAGCCACGGCGCGCCCGCTGGCGCCGACCCGCGCTACCGCCGCATCCTGTGGATTGCGCTCCTCGTCAACGCCGCGATGTTTGTGCTGGAGCTGGGCGCGGGCATGCGCTCGGGCTCGGCCTCGCTGCTGGCCGATGCCATCGACTTTCTGGGCGACGCAGCCAACTACGGCCTGTCGCTGTGGGTGTTGGCCATGGCCCTCAGCTGGCGCGCCCGCGCTGCCCTGGTCAAGGGCGCCAGCATGCTGGCCTTTGGCGTGTTTGTGATCGGCCGCGTGGCCTGGGGCACGTGGCAGGGCATTCCTCCTGAGCCCTTCACCATGGGCAGCGTGGGCCTGCTCGCGCTGGCCGCCAACCTGGGCGTGGCAGCGCTGCTGTATGCCTACCGGGAGGGCGACGCCAACATGCGTGGCGTGTGGCTGTGCACCCGCAACGACGCGCTGGGCAACCTCGCCGTGATGGGCGCGGCCCTGGGCGTGCTCGGCACCGGCACAGCGTGGCCCGATCTGGTGGTGGCCGCCATCATGGCCGGCCTGGCCATCAGCGGGGGCTGGAGCGTGGTCCGCCAGGCCCGGCAGGAACTGGCTGGCACCGCTGCGGGTGCACCACTGCAGGGGCATTGAGCCATGCGCGTGCACCTGTCCACCCCCTTGAATGCGCCGCCCGACTGGGTAGCGGCGCAGCTGCAAAGCACCGCCGTGTTCCGCCACATCACCGCGCCGCTGGTGCGGTTCAAGCGCCCGGGCGGCGCGCCCTGGCCCGCCCACTGGTCCCCTGGCGACCTGCGCGTGCAGATGTGGCTGCTCGGCCTTCTGCCCATGGGGCCGCAAACCGTGCGCATCTCCGTCGAAGCACCTGCGCAGGCCGGTGGCTGGCCCACGCTGCGCGACAACGGCGAGGGCGCGCTGATGCGGCGCTGGGACCACCGCATCACCCTCCAGGCGCTGCCTGACGGCCGCACGCTCTACACCGACGACATCGAGGTCGTAGCCCGCCACCTGCCCTGGCTGATGACGCCGCTGAGCGCAGCCTTTGCCCAGCTGTTCTACCGGCACCGCCAGCGGCGCTGGCGCCAGCTGGCCGCTCAGCGCGGGCCAGGCACCGCCATCCCGCCTTGGCAAAAAAATGCCGCATTCGACCACCTGCTCGCCGCCTTTGCCCGCGACGCCGGGGCACCACCCAGCACGCGCTGGCACTGGCTGGAGGCGGCCCATGTGCTGGGGCAGACCACGCTGTCGCTGCACTGGCGGTCGCACACTGCCATGCTGCGCTATGCCCTGCAACTGCGCGACGCGCGTGAGGCGGCGGGCCAGCTGCTGCGGCTGGCGCTGGTGCTGCTGGGCCATGCGCTGGCACGCCTGCCCATGGGCAACATCGGCCGTGCACGGGTGAGCGCGTTCGCGCCCATGGCGCCCCAGCCAGAGATCACCCCGCTGATCGACGAAGCGCTGGCCGCCACGGCGGTGAGCGAAACATGGGATAAAAAATGGGCTTTGCGCGCGACCAGCTTGCCCAAGCAGCTATCAAATGATGAGTAAACCCATGCCACAACGGGGCCCCCGATCCACTGCGGCCCTCGCCCGGCACGGCGCCAGAACTTGACGCGCGACAAGCCAGGCATGGGGCTTGCGTGCTCCAATGCGGCGCACGCAAGCCCCCAGCCTTCCTTCGCCGAACATGTCCAGCTCCCCCGCATCCCCTGCCCCGTCCACCCCCAACGCGACGCCCGCCGCACCGGTGGTGGTGCCCCACAGCCTCACGGAAGACGCCGTGGCGATCTTCACCGGGGTGCTGCTGATCTCGGTGGGGGTGGCGTTTTTCACCAGCGCGGGGTTGCTCACCGGGGGCACGGCGGGGCTGGCGTTTTTGCTGCACTACGCCACAGGCATCGGCTTCGGCAAGATCTTCTTTGTGCTGAACCTGCCGTTTTACTGGCTCGCGCTGAGCAAGCTGGGGCGGGCGTTCACCGTCAAGACCTTCATCGCGGTGCTGCTGCTGTCGCTGCTGACCGAGCTGCAGTCGCAGTTCCTGCAGTTTGCGCAGCTGCAACCGCTGTATGCGGCCATTGCGGGCGGGCTGATCACGGGCACGGGCTTTCTCGTGCTGTTCCGCCACCGCTGCAGCCTGGGCGGCGTGGGCATTGCCGCGCTGTACCTGCAGGACCGCTACGGCTGGCGTGCAGGCAAGGTGCAGATGGCCGTGGACTGCTGCATCGTGCTGCTGGCGCTGTGGACGGTAGAGCCCCTGCGCGTGGCCTGGTCCATTGCGGGCGCCGTGGCGCTGAACCTGGTGCTGGCCATGAACCACCGGCCGGGGCGCTACATGGCGGTGTAGTCCCCCGGCCAAGGGTGGTTGAGCACTCCAAGAAACACGTCTTCTAGGTGGACACCCGCCAGCCCAATGCGCTGTGCAGGCGGTGCTCCAGCGCCTCGATGGGCACGGGGCGGCTGAACAAATAGCCCTGCCACAGCGTGCAGCCATGCTGCTCCAGAAACGCCCGCTGCGCCTCGGTCTCCACGCCCTCGGCAATCACGTCGATGCCCAGGCTCTGCGCCATGCCGATGATGGTCTGCACGATGAGCGCATCCGTGTGCTGTATGCCGATGTTGCGCACAAAACTCTGGTCGATCTTGAGCTGGTCGAGCGGCAGCCGCGTAAGGTAAGACAGGGACGACTGCCCCGTGCCAAAGTCGTCCATCGAAAACCCCAGGCCCAGCGCACGCAGGGCATTCATCTTGGCGATGGTGTCGTCCACGTTGTCCAGCGCCAGGCTTTCGGTCAGCTCCAGCTTCAGGCGGTCGGGCCGCGCACCTGTCTGGCGCAGCACCGTGACCACCTGCTCGATGAAATCGTCTTGGTGGAACTGGCGCGCGCTCACGTTCACGGCCAGCTGCAGCTCGGCCGTGGCGGGGTGGTCCTGCCAGCGGCGCAGCTGCGCGCAGGCGGTCTGCAGCACCCACAGGCCCATGGGCAGGATCAGGCCGGTTTCTTCGGCCAGGGGGATGAACTCGAACGGCGACACCATGCCGCGTGTGGGGTGGTTCCAGCGGATCAGCACCTCGGCCCCCACCACCCGGGTGCCGCACCCCACCTGGGTCTGGTAGTGCAGCGTGAACTGGCCCTGCTCCACGGCCGTGCGCAGGTCGTTCTCCAGCGTTGCGCGGGCGGTGACGGCAGCCTGCATGCGTGGGTCAAAAAAGCGGATGCTGTTGCGCCCGGCGGTCTTGGCGGCATACATGGCCAGGTCGGCGTGCTTGACCACATCCTCCACCGTCTGCCCCTGGCCGCTGAACAGCACGGCGCCCACACTGGTGGTGCTGTGCACATGGTGCGATGCCAGCTGGTAGGGCTGGTTGAGCGCGGCCAGTATCTTCTCGCCCACAGTCTGCGCCTGCTCGGCTGCGTCGGTGGCCTGGGCGCCCAGGTCTTCCAGCAGCACCAGAAACTCATCGCCGCCCAGGCGCGCCACGGTGTCGCCTTCGCGCACACAGCGGGTCAGGCGCTCGGCCACCTGCTGCAGCAGCACGTCACCCATGTCGTGGCCCAGGGTGTCGTTCAGGGTCTTGAAATGGTCCAGATCCAGGCACAACAAGGCCCCTTGCAGGCCGGAGCGGGCGCCAGTGGCAAACGCCTGTTGCAGGCGGTCCATCATCAGGCGGCGGTTGGGCAGGTGGGTAAGCGGGTCGTAGAAGGCCAGGTGCTCGATCTCGCGCGCCGCGGCGGCGCGCTGCGTGATGTCGCTGAGCGTGGCCACGTAGTGGGTCAGCGCCCCGTGGCGGTCCGTCACGGCGGCAATCGCCATGAAATGCAGGTTCACCTCGCCGCTCTTGCAGCGGTTCCACAGCTCCCCTTTCCACTCGCCCGTGCTGGCCAGGCTGGCCCACATGGCGTCAAAGAAAGCCTTGTCATGGTGGCCCGAGGCCAGCAGGCGGGTGCGCTGGCCCATCACCTCGTCGGCGCTGTAGCCGGTGATGCGGCTGAAGGCGCGATTCGTGCGCAGGATGCGGGTGTCGGCATCGGTGACGATCATGCCCTCCTGCGACTCAAACGCGATGGCGGCAATGCGCAACTCGTTTTCGTCGCGCTTGCGGGCGGTGATGTCCTTGCCCACGCCCCGGTAGCCACAAAACACGCCGTCTGCGTCAAACACCGGCGTGCCGCTGATGGACACCCAGTACGAGTGGCCCTGCCGGTCGTGGCGCTCGAACTCGAAGTCGCGGAACTCCTGGTGGCGCTCCAGCAGCGCGCGGTGCTCCTCCCACAGCGCATCGCTCATGCCCGGCGCAGCCAGCTCCCAGCGCGTCTTGCCCATGTGCAGCGACGCCTCCTGCACCAGCCGGTCATCGGCACGGCCTTCCACATGCGTGAGGCGAAACTGCGCGTCCTGCTCCCAGTACCAGTCGGACGACAGCGCCGTGAGGGTGCGAAAACGCGCCTCGTTGTCCTCCAGCTTGCGGCGCACGCGGTACGACTCGCTCACGTCGCTGAAGACCAGCACCACGCCCACGATCTGGCCCTGGGGGTTGCGGATGGGGGCTGCGCTGTCGGCGATCTGGTACTCGGCCCCATGGCGCGCAAGCAAGGTGGTGTGGTTGCTCAGCGCCACCACCTGGCCTTTGTCCATCACCTGCTGCACCGGGTCCACCTGGGGTTCGCGCGTGCTGGCGTTGACGATGCGGAACACATCGGCCAGTGGCTGGCCCAGGGCCTGTGCCAGCGGCCAGCCGGTCAGGCGCTCGGCCACCGCATTCATGCGGGTGATGCGGCCCTGCGCATCGGTGGCCACCACAGCGTCACCAATGGAATGCAGGGTGATGGCCAGATTCTCCTCGCTCTGGCGCAGCTCGGCCTCGGCGTTCTGGCGGGTCAGCGCCATGCGGTCGAAGCGGCGGCCCAGCTCGGTCAGCTCCTGCAGCCCCGTGGCGGGCGCGCGCGACACATAACGCCCCTCGGCCAGCTCGTCGGTGGCGTGCAGCAGGCGCTGCAGGGGCCGTACCACGCCACGCTGCACGCCCACCTGGGCCACCACCACCGACACCAACAGCCCAGCCAGCAGGAAGGCCATCTCGGTCCACATGCGCTGGTTGGCGGCGGCATACAGGTTTTCCAGCGGCACCGTGAGGCTCATGGTCGCCACTGGTCTGCCACCTGCCTCGATGAGGGGCTGGAACACCACCAGCTCTGGCGCGCCATCGGCACGCGTGCGCAGGCGCTGGCCCTGCGGGGTTTGCAGCACCATGGCGCGGAACTCGCCATCGGCGAACGGGGCGCCCAGCTCGCTGGCTTCGGGCGGGTAGCGGGCCAGCACGCGGCCATCGGGGTCCGACACCCGGGCCACGGCCCCGTCGGGCAGCCCCAGGTCGGTGAGCCGCAGGCTCCACCATTCCAGCGACACCACGGCCACGGCCGCCCCCACCACGTCCTGCGTGCCCGCCGGGATCACCGGGTAGGCAAAGTTGACGCTGGCCACCTGGGCGGCGCGGTCCACCTGGAAGCTGCCCACGGCAAAGTCCCGTCCGGTGATGGTCTGCTGAAAGTACGGGCGGTTGGCCACATTGACCGGTGCCTTCAGCGGGCGGGCATTGCACAGCAGATCGCCGTCTGCGCGCGGCACACCGATGTTCACGTAGGTGGTGTTGAGCGACAGCACCTCGGCCAGGTAACGGCCACATTCGGGCGCTGCGGGGTCGCGCACCTGCGGCATGGCGGCCAGTTGCTGGAGAAACTGCCGCGTGTTCTGGATCAGGCGCTGCTGGGTGCCAGCCACCGAATGCAGCGTCTGCAGCGCGCGGGCTTCTGCCGCCGCAATCGCGTCGGCGCGGTGGGCCCGGGCCTGGTAGACGACCAGCAGCACGGCTGGCAACGTGGCCCACAGCACCAGCCAGCGGATCCGCGCGGGCAAGGTGCTCCACATTCCTGCAACCCAGGGGGGCATACCGACCTTTCTGTGCTCGACAAGGAAAGAAGGCTGGCGCGCTGGTCCGCCGCAGGCCACAACCCGTAGGCCGCACCCCGCAGCGGACATGTTTTGTTGCATGTTAGCGCCCACCGCCCCGGCCGTCCTCCATTGTTTGCGCAGTTCGACCAGCGCTGCCGGGAGGAGAAAAGTCCGCGCACAGGGGAACCAACCCTTTGCGCGCCGTATCAGTGGCAGATGCGTCGCGGCCTCTCTCTTTTGCTGATGGTGGTGCTGGTCC
>NZ_JBWKZU010000097.1:0-13584 GCF_059424825.1 Acidovorax sp. GW101-11A03
TCAGCATGGCCCTGCAATGTGTGGCGCAGGCGCGGCAATCTGGCGCGGCGCCCTGCCCCCGCCCAGCAGCCCTTGCCGCCGATGCAGGACCCTGGGAGCGCACCGACCGGGCCCTGATCGCCTACGCAGGCGGCCCCTCGCAGTTCACCACCTACTCTTACATCGACGTGCTGCGCGGCGCGGTGCCTGCCGATGCCTTCCGGGGCAAATACGTGCTGGTGGGCGCCGCCGCATCGGGGCTGGGCGATATGTTTGCCACACCGGTCAGCCAGCAGTCGCGCCTGATGCCGGGAGTGGAGGTGGTGGCCCATGTGCTGGATGCACGCCTGCTGGACGAGCAGATCGTGCCCGCCTCGCGCACGCTCAATACCCTGTTCAACCTGGTGCCTGTGGCGGCAGCCCTGCTGGCCCTGTTGCTGATCGGCCCCCTGGCAGCGCTGCTGACCAGCGCAGCACTGGCCGTGGGCACCCTGGTGCTGAGCGTTTGCCTGCCCTGGTGGGCGGGCCTGCAGTTTGCCCCGGCGGCTGCCCTGCTGGGGCTGGTGCTGGCCTACCCGCTGTGGAGCTGGCGGCGTCTGAGTGCTGCGGCGCACTTTCTGCGGCTGGAGATGGAGAACCTGCAACGCCAGGGCCTGTCGATGCGGCTGCGCAGGCGCCCCGGGGACTCGGCCGATTTTCTGGAACGGCGCATCAATGCGGTCGAGCGCGCGTCGCGCCAGTTACGCGACCTGCACCATTTCGTGAGCGAAAGCCTGCAGCAGTTGCCCTCGCCCAGCCTTGTCTGCGACCCCGAGGGCCAGATCCTGCTGGCCAACCGCGCTGCCCGCGAGCACCTGGGCGGCGGCGCAGAGGCCCCGCTGCAGGGCCAGTCGGTGGTCGATCTGCTGGCCGACCTGGTGCATGCGGGCAGCCGCCTGCCACTCATCACGCGGGAACAGTTGCACCAAAGAACACTGCCCGAACACAGCGAAGGCACCGATGCGCAGGGCCGCAGCCTGCTGGTGCAATGCAAGCCCTTCACCGACCTGGCCAACGCAGGCTGGCTGCTGACGCTGGTGGACCTGACCGACATGCGCCGTGCCCTGCAGCAGCGCGACCAGGCGATGCACTTCATATCGCACGACATCCGTGCGCCCAACGCCTCCATCCTCACACTGCTGGAGATGCAGCGCGCCTACCCCGGCCGGATGGCAGACGATGAACTGCTGCGGCGCATCGAGCGCTATGCACACGCGTCCCTGGGCATGGCGGAAAGCTTTGTGCAACTGGCCAGCGCGCAGGCACAGGAGTACCGCATGGCGCCGATCGATCTGGTCGCGCTGCTGGCCGAAACCACCGACGACCTCTGGGCCCTGGCCCGTGACAAGCAGGTGGATGTGCGCACCATCGCCTGCCCCGACACCGCCCTGTGCCGAGGCGACCAAGCCCTGCTGCGCCGCGCCCTGGCCAATGTGATCAACAACGCCATCAAATTCAGCCCGGAGGGCGGCGTGGTGCAGTGCGCCATCGCAGAACGGGGCCCGCACTGGGTGGTGTCGGTGCGTGACCAGGGCCCCGGCATTGCGCCCGAACTGCAGGACAAGCTCTTCACCCCTTACCAAAGGCTGCACGACCGCAGCCACCCTGCCGTGCAGGGCGTGGGCCTGGGCCTGGCGCTGGTGGCCACCGTGGTGCAGCGCCACGGTGGCAGCCTGGAGGTGGACAGCGACACAGGGCGCGGCGCCGAGTTCCGGCTGGTGCTGCCCCGCAGCGAGCACGGGCCGGAAGGCAACGGCGGCTAAACCGCCCCCCAGCCTGCGGCACCTGCCGCGCCTACCGTACCTCCGGTAGAGGCAGATGCACCCAAATACTCCAGCACCGCCTGCCGGTCGCCCTGGAACACGATGCGGCCCGCCCGCTGGCGTTGCTGGTAGGCATACATCGGGTCATAGTAATCGCGCACCAGCTGGGCGATCCAGCCCCGGTGCAACGCGGGGTCTGCGTAGTCCTTTTGCCGCGCCAGCGCCGCCAGCATGGTCGCGCGCAGCGCCCGGTGCCGGTCGCCGCCCAGGCGCTTGGCGAGTTTGTCCAGGCTTTCGAGCAAGCGGGCCGCAAACAGATCGGTGCCCACCGCCTCGCCATGGGCCGCCACGAAGTCGGCGCATTGCAGCACCACATAGTCCTGCAGGATGCGTTCGACCCGGGCATCAAAGCCGTCGTCCAGGCACACGATGGGGGCTTGCTCCAGCCGCTGCCGCAACGCCAGCGGCACGGAGCAACTGCCCACATGCCGCCCCTCGTCTTCGATCACAAACGCTCCATGCCCTCGGTCGCGCTTTTTCAGCAGGTCAATGGCCAGCCGACTCTCGAAATCGATCTGCGAAGGCTGGCCGCTCACACGCTGGCCAAAGCTGGAGCCCCGGTGGTTGGCAAACCCCTCCAGGTCCAGCCCGTGGGCCAGTTGCGCAATCACCTCGGTCTTGCCGGTGCCGGTGAGACCGCCCAGCACCACAAAACCGCATTGCGCCGAGGCCGCCTCCAGGGTCTCGATGAGAAAGCTGCGCAGGGCCTTGTAACCGCCGTGCACACGGGGGTAGTCGATGCCCGCCTCACTTTTCAGCCACTGCTGGACAATCTGGGACCGCAGGCCGCCTCGAAAGCAATAGAGCACGCCCTCCGGGTGGGCCCGTGCAAACTCTGCCCAGGCCGCAATGCGGGCCTGCTTGGTGGCCCCAGACACCAGCTGGTGCCCCAAGGCAATCGCCGCATCCTGGCCCTTGTGCTTGTAGCAGGTGCCCACCTGCTGGCGTTCGCCATCATTCATCAGCGGGCGGTTGACCGCCCCGGGGAACGCGCCCTGCGCAAACTCCACCGGCGCACGCACATCCATCATGGGCACACCGTTCAGAAACAGGTGCCGGAAGTCCGACAGAGCAGCCAGCATCAGCGCAACACCACGGCCAGGGCGCTCCGCTCCGTCATCCGGCCAATGGGGGCCAGCGCCAGGCCCAGCCCGCTTGCCACCGCCAGGAACTCGTCCTCGCCCTCGGGGCTCACGGCCACCAGCAGCCCGCCGCTGGTCTGCGGGTCGCACAGCAGGTGCTTCTGCTCGTCGGTCAGCGGCGCAATCTTGGCGCCGTAGCTGTCGAAGTTGCGCAGCGTGCCACCGGGCACGCAGCCCTGGTCCATGTAGTGCTCCACCCCCGCCAGGCGCGGCACGGCGGCGTAGTCGATCTCGGCGCTCAGGCCGCTGCCCTCGGCCATCTCGACCAGGTGCCCCAGCAGCCCAAAGCCCGTGACATCCGTCATGGCCTTGACCCCCGCCAACCGACCAAACCGGCTGCCGGGTTGATTCAGCGCGCACATCAGGTCACGCGCCACGCCCACGTCCTGCGGGCGCAGCCGGGCTTTTTTCTCAGCCGTGGTCAGGATGCCAATGCCCAGGGGCTTGGTCAGGTACAGGCGGCAACCCACCGTGGCGGTGTCGTTGCGCTTGAGGTGGCGCTTCTCCACCACCCCGGTCACGGCCAGGCCAAAGATGGGCTCCGGCGCATCGATGGAATGCCCGCCCGCCAGCGGAATGCCCGCCGCATCGCACACGGCACGCCCGCCGCGCACCACCTCGCGCGCGACCTCCGGAGGCAGGACATTCACCGGCCAGCCCAGGATGGCAATCGCCATCAGCGGGTCGGCCCCCATGGCGTAGATGTCGCTGATGGCATTGGTGGCCGCGATGCGGCCAAAGTCGAAGGGGTCGTCCACGATGGGCATGAAGAAGTCGGTGGTGGACACCACCCCGCGCTCGCCATCCAGCGCATACACGGCCGCATCGTCGCGGGAGGTGTTGCCCACCCACAGCCGGGGGTCCAGGTTCTGCGCCCCGCTGCCCGCCAGGATCACGTCCAGCACCTGGGGACTGATCTTGCAGCCGCAGCCTGCGCCATGGCTGTATTGGGTCAGGCGGATGGGAGGGTTTGTCGGCAGTTCTGGGGACATACAGGGTTCTTTCCGGGCATCAGGCGCAAACCGCGCAGCCCTCCATTCTGGCGTTGAGGGCCCGGCGGCTCAACACGCCAGCCCCACTCACACATACCCCTGAGCAAACCGACAGTACAGCCCACCATTCCTCAACGCCCAGAAAAAGGGGATGGTGTGAGGGGCATCCAAAGCCTGTAACCCAGACCCGCCGACACCCCGCAGTTCACCACGCGCAGAAAATAACCCCCGATTCAAATCACTCAGCAAATGGCCGGACTCAAGAGACGACGCGGAGGAGCACGAAAGAACATAGGGGGTCGCCGTGCTGGGGCTGGAAGGCTGTTGGACAGCCGCAACCGCGCCCGCCCAATAGTTGCCAGCCTGAGACAAACGCCCCTCTGCAATGGCTGCCCGCGCAGGTGAATCATCCGGGGGCGCCACTACGACTTCGCATGACTGCGGCAAACGCTCTGCTGCGGCGCTTTGAACGTTGCTCAACAGCGTAAGGACCGGCTAACCTTCGCCCCCAACAAGCAAGGGGGGAGAGCATGTCCAATTTCACAGACTATTTATCGGCGTTCTCGGGAGCGGTTAGTGCAGCTGCCGCTTACTGGGCCTGGAGCACAGCAACCGAAGCACACAACCTGGCCAAGTCCCTTGCCGCAAAAGCGGTTGAAGATGAGTTTGCGCTTGAGCTTGAGCGTTTGACCCTTGCTGTCGCAGAAGTTGAGGCCGAGTCGGCAAAGCTCTACTTTCTCGGGGCCAACACGAAGGTGGCTGCAACTTCACGCGCAATGGCGATGGGCCCTGACAACCTGTCGAACAGTAGGTTCAAGCTATTTATTGAACGGGTTGATGAACACATTGCCGACTCCCTTGAGGCGACTGACAAGGTGAAGGCGTTTCGAAGTCGCGCCAACGAAATATCTCTGTCTTCAGAGCGGCAGATGGACGAAGCCCGCAAGCTGCGAATTGAATGCGCTGCACTCGGTATTGAGATACGCGGCAAGTTTGACAGACTTCAAGTGGATAGGAATGGGTGGGTCAACGGCTGATGCACGACGAAGCTCTGACCTACCAAGATCCATGCACCGTGGCTACATGACCCGGAAAAGGAAAAACCCCACTACCAAACTGATAGCGGGGTTTCCTTTGTACTGGCGGAGAGGGTGGGATTCGAACCCACGGTAGTGTTGCCACTACGCCTGATTTCGAGTCAGGTACATTCGACCACTCTGCCACCTCTCCTAGGTGTGTTTCTCGGTCGAGAGCATGCGATTATAGCAGGCGCTGAACTGAAGAACTTTGCAAATCTTTGCAAGGAAAAATTCCGTGGTCTGACTGGAATTTTCCTTTAACGACAAGAGGTTACGAGCGACGCGACTCAAATGCACTTCATTTCGAGTCAGGTACATTCGACCACTCTGCCACCTCTCCTGTGAGTCGAAGCTGCAATTATAGCAAGGTTTTCCGGCGCTCAGACAGGCGGCTCCCGCATGTTCCGTCTGCCTCAGCCGTGTCGGCGAACGATGTGCCCAGGCCCCAGGTCTGTGCAAGCTGTGGCACCCAGCATGGCGAGGTTGCGGTCTACCTCGTCGCGCAGCAGCCCGATGGCGTGCTGCACCCCGGCCTCCCCAGCCACAGCGGCCGCGTAGTTGAAAGGGCGCCCCACCAGCACCACGCGTGCGCCCAGCGCAATGGCCTTGAGCACGTCAGAGCCACGCCGGAAGCCCCCATCGATGAGCACCGGGAAAGCAGGCCCCACCGCCGCCACCACGGCCTCCAGCACGCGCATGGCGGACACGGCGCCATCGAGCTGGCGACCTCCGTGGTTGGACAGCACCACCCCGTCGGCCCCCAGGTTCTGGGCCTGCAATGCGTCGTCCACACTGAGCAGGCCTTTGATAACCAGCGGCCCCTTCCAGCGGCGACGGATGGCCTCCAGGTGGTTCCAGCTGAGGTGGTCGCGCGCGGAGAAGTCGCGCAGCACTGAAGACGAGACGATGGGCGCACCCCGCGTGGCAAACGAGTTCTCGAAGTGCGGCATGCCATGGTGCAGCAACGTGCGCAAAAAGGTGCCAGCCACCCAGCGTGGCCGCACCAGGCCGTCCCACGCCAGGCGCAAGCCGGGCCTGAGCGGAGTTGAAAAACCCGTGCGGATGTTGTTCTCGCGGTTGGCCGAGATGGGGATGTCCACCGTGACCACCAGCGTGCGAAAACCTGCGCGCTCCACACGGTCGATGAGCGCATCAATGCGCGCCTGGTCGCCGGGCAGATAGGCCTGGAACCAGGTGCCCGGGCTCGCGCGCGCCACGTCTTCCATCGGGATCAGCGAAGTGCCACTCATGACCGACACGATGCCTGCGCGCTGCGCCGCACGCGCCAGCACCAGATCGCCCCGGTAGGTGGACAACGCATTGATGCCCATGGGTGCAATGCCGAAGGGGCTGCTGTAGCGCTCGCCAAACAGCTCCACGGCCTGCGAGCGCTGCGAGACGTCGCGCAGCACACGCGTGGTGAAGGCGTATTCGCCAAACACCTCGCGGTTGTCGCGCAGCGAGGCATTGTCCTCGGCCGCGCCTGCGATGTAGCCAAAAATGGGCCGGGGCAGCCGCCGACGCGCGACGTCCTCAAAGTCGTGCAGCGACAACATGCGGCGCAGCACAGCCGGGGGGCGCGGTAGTGGCGTTGCAGCAGGAGACAAGGGATCAGTGGCGGTGCTCATGGTGTGGACACGGGTACAAGCGTTCAGAACGCGTTCATGCGAGTCGCCACTCTAGGCAGCATTCGATGCGCATAAAAGCGAAAAATCTAGAATGAAATCATTCGCTTTTTCGACAAAAACCCATGCCACACCCTTCCATCAAGCAGCTCGAAGCCTTCTGGTGGGCCGCCACCTGCGCCAACTTCACCACTGCTGCAGACCGCGTGCATGTGTCGGTGTCGTCGCTGTCCAAGCGCATCGCTGAGCTGGAGTCGGTGCTGGGCCAGCCACTGTTTGATCGCAGCGGCCACCGTGCCGTGCTCACCGAAGCGGGCGAGCGCCTGCTGCCCGCAGCGCTTGATGTGCTCCAGGCCATGGCGGCGCTGGGCCAGGCGGTGGATGCACGCGCGGCACTGACCGGCCGGTGCCGTTTTGGTGTGGGCGATCTCTCGGCGCTCACCTGGCTGCCCGCGTTTGTGGCTGCGGCCCGGCAAGCCCATCCCCGCCTGGTGCTGGAGCCTGTGGTGGATGTGGGCAGCGTGCTGGAACGCCGCCTGGACGATGGTGAGCTGGACTTTGCCGTGATCGCCGGACGCTCATCCCGCAGCAGCCTGCTGTCGCAGCCCATAGGCGCAGCCCACTTCACCTGGGCGGCCGCACCAGGCCTGCCCGGCGCGGGCCAGATGGGCGCAGGGGCCTTGCTGCAGCGCCATGCCCTGGTGACCCTCCCCCCCGGCGCGGGCACCACGCGGCTGCTGGACGACTGGCTGCTGGCGCACCGCGTCACAGCGCCTGAGCGCATCCTGTGCAACAGCTGGGGGGCCGTGGCGGGAATGCTGCGCGCGGGTGTGGGTGTGGGTTTTTTGCCGGCTGGCTGGGTCCACACCCTGGGCCTGCGTGCCGTGGGTGGGCGCACGCCGCTGGCGCCCCTGCACTACGCATACCAATGGCGGCGGGGCGATACGCGGGCGCTGGTGGCGGCGATGTTGCGCCTGGCCCAGGTGCAGGTGGATTTTTCAGCCCCGCCTGCCCTGGCGGCCTGAGCCCCTGCACAAGGCTTTACTCGTTCCCATGGCACCCATACGCGTCACGCCTGCATGAACGGGAAGTGAAAAACACAACGGGCCGCAAGGGCCCGCTGTAGGAGTCGATGAATCAGACAAACCCGAGCGGACCTGCCGGGCTGTCTCACGCGGCCTCAGGCCTGCAGCACAGCCTGGCCGCCCAGGTAGGGGCGCAGCACCTCGGGCACCACCACACTGCCGTCGGCCTGCTGGTAGTTGTAGTTCCGGCAAGCTTCGCTTCACTTTCGCGCTGCGAAAGTGAGCCTACACAGAAACTATCCGCTCAGGTCGGAGCAAGCTCCGACACTCCGCCCATGTATGGGCGGAGAACGGGCGGAACCTCGACGGTTCCGTCCGCACGCTGATAGTTTTCCAACACCGCCACCAGCGTGCGGCCCACGGCCAGGCCAGAGCCGTTCAGGGTGTGCAGCAACTCGTTCTTGCCTTGCGCGTTCTTGAAGCGGGCCTGCAGGCGGCGGGCCTGGAAGGCTTCGCAGTTGCTCACCGAGCTGATCTCGCGGTAGGTGTTCTGCGCGGGCAGCCACACTTCCAGGTCGTAGGTCTTGGCGGCGCCAAAGCCCATGTCGCCGGTGCACAGGCTCATCACGCGGTAGGGCAGGCCCAGCTTTTGCAGCACGGCTTCGGCGTGGCGCGTCATTTCTTCGAGCGCTTCGTAGCTCTTGTCGGGGTGCACGATTTGCACCATCTCGACCTTGTCGAACTGGTGCTGGCGGATCATCCCGCGCGTGTCGCGACCGTAGCTGCCCGCTTCGGAGCGGAAGCATGGCGTGTGGGCCGTGAGCTTGATGGGCAGGTCGGACTCAGCCAACACCACGTCGCGCACAAAGTTGGTCAGCGGCACTTCGCTGGTGGGGATGAGGTACAGCGCCGCGTTGTCGGGCACGGGCTCGCCGTCCTGGCCGCCCTTCTTGGCAGCGAAGAGGTCGCCCTCGAACTTGGGCAACTGGCCTGTGCCCTTGAGCGAGTCGGCATTGACGGCGTAAGGCACGTAGCACTCGGTGTAACCGTGCTCTTGCGTCTGCACGTCCAGCATGAACTGACTGAGCGCGCGATGCAGGCGGGCGATGGAGCCCTTCATCACGGTAAAGCGAGAGCCCGAGAGCTTCACGCCCATGTCGAAATCGAGACCCAGTGGAGTGCCCACATCGACATGGTCCTTCACTTCGAAATCGAATTGGGCAGGCGTACCCCAGCGGCGCACTTCGACATTGCCCGCCTCGTCGCTGCCCACGGGCACGGATTCGTGCGGCAGGTTGGGCACGGCCACCAGCATGGCCAGCAGCTCGGACTGGATCTGCTCCAGGCGGGCGGCAGATTGTTCCAGCTCCACCTTGCCTGCGGCCACCTGGGCCTTGACGGCTTCGGCGCCGTCCTTGTCACCCCGGCTCATCAGCATGCCGACCTGCTTGGACAGCTGGTTGCGCTGGGCCTGCAACTCTTCGGTGCGGGTCTGCAGCGTCTTGCGCTCGGACTCCAGGGCCTGGAAAGCGGACACATCCAGGAAGGCCTGGGGCTTTTTGCGGGTTTCCAGCCGCGCGATGGCGGTGTCGAGGTCTTTGCGGAGGAGAAGAATGTCAAGCATTGCAGGATTTTAAGGGGGTGGTCGGCCTGGGCTCAGGCGAGGTTTGCCGGGTCGAGGTTGGCGCCGCAAAGAATCAGGGCCACGGTCTCCCGGGGCTGCGGTTTGTACGCGCCGGTCTGCAGCGCGGCCAGGCCCAGCGCACCGGCGGGTTCCACGGCCAGTTTCAGCTCTTTCCACAGCCACAGCTGGGCCGCGCGGATGGCGTCGTCGGGCAGCAGCAGCGCATCGTGCACATGGCGCTGGCTCACATCCCAGCCAATGGCACCGATGCGGCGGGCGCCGAGCGAGTCTGCAGCCACGCCGCCCACGTCCACATCCACCGGCTGGCCCGCAGCGCGCGCGGCGTGCAGGGTGGGCGCGCGCTCGGGCTCCAGCGCGACAACATGGGCGCGGCTTTCCACCCATGCGGCCACGCCGCCAATCAAACCACCGCCGCCCACGCTGACCAGCACCGTGTCGGGCATGCGGCCGCCCTGCTCTTCCAGCTCCAGCGCCAGGGTGCCCGCACCCGCCACTACTTCGGGCTGGTCGTACGCATGCGCCTGCAGTGCGCCGGTGGTCTTCTGGCGGGCCACGCAGGCCTCAAAGGCTTCGGAATATGCGGCGCCAGTGACGACCACCTCTGCCCCCAGTGCACGCAGGCGGGCGCGCTTGGCCTCCGGCGAAACCTCGGGCACAAAGACCTCGCAGCGCACACCCAGGGCCTGGGCAGCGGCCGCCACGGCGATGCCGGCATTGCCGCCCGAGGCGATGATCACGCCGCTCTCGGGCACCGGGTTGGCCAGCAGCCGGTAGAGCATGCCCCGCGCCTTGAAGCTGCCGCCCACCTGCAGGTGCTCCAGCTTGAGCCAGACCTCGGCACAGTCCACGCCCAACGACTTGCCAGACAGGCGCATCAGCGGCGTGGTGCGCAAAAAGTCGGGCTGGGTGGCCAGTTGGCGGCGGGCGGCGGCAATGGCGGCGCGGTCGATCATGCAGGGGCTCCGGATGGCAGGTGGTGTCAAAAGAAGGGGCAGTGTAGGGGTTGCCCGCAACATGCAGACACAAGACTGACTGCACGCGCGCCCCACAACTGCCGATAACATGGACAGAGCAGCCCCATCAACGCCCGTTGCGGGCCTGCCTGCAGGAGGAAAGACATGTTCTTTGTGTTCGGCCCGTCGGGCCAGATGTACCGGGGCGGCCCGGAGAACCTGGCCCAGATCTCGTCGGTGCGGCGCGTGCAGCGGCCCCAGGCACTGCGCACCCGGGCGCTGGACCTGCCGGGGGAGCCCGTGCCCGTCTTCACCGCCCCGCCCCACGCAGCCACGGCAGAAGCCGCCACGCCCGCCGTGGTCAACCTGCGCCTGCAGGATGCCGTGAGCGCCTACGCACAAACCGAACAGGGCCCCCAGCATGCCCGCCAGCCGCTGACCCGGGTGAGCGACGTGATGACCCGAGGCGCGCTCAGCGTGCAGCCGGATGCCCGTGTGAACGACGCCTGGCAGACCCTGGCCGAGCACAAGGTGGCCCAGGCACCCGTGGTGGATGCATTGGGCCGCGTGATCGGCCTGCTGGTGCGCGCCGACATGGCGCCGCTGGACCTGCTGCCCGAACCCGGCGCCGTGAAGCAGGCCATTGACCTGGCCCGCCGCCCGGTGGCCGAGGTGATGGTGAGCCCCGTGCCCACCGTCTCGGCCGACACCGAGCTGCGCCGCGTGGCCGCCGTGTTGCTGGACACCGGCCTGCCGGGCCTGCCGGTGACGGACGAGGCCGGGGTGTTGTCGGGCTTTATCTCGCGCACCGACATCCTGCGCGCCGTGGCGGCCGACCCGCCGCTGGACCTGTGGAGCGGACCTGCCGTGCCGCTGTGACAAAAAATTTGAATAAAAATGGCCGCTACCGCGCGATGGTCAAGCGATGAAAGCTATCAATTCAGGAGCAAAAAAGGGCGCCTATGAGCGCCCTTCTTCTCGACTGAACCGTCTGACCGTCAGTGCTCAGTGTGCAGACGGCCCCGTCTCGGGCGTGCGCTCGCGGATCTCCAGTCCCGTGGCCGCATCGATCTTGAGCCCCTTGGGCAGCGGGAACTTGATGGTCTCCTCGATGCCCGCCATGCTGCGCACAGACACCGCGCCCAGCGCCTTGATGCGGTCGATGACCTGCTGCACCAGGATTTCTGGCGCGGAGGCGCCCGCCGTGAGCCCCACGCGCGAGCGGCCCTTGAACCAATCGCCCTGCAGCTCGTCGGCACTGTCCACCATGTAGGCGGTGGTGCCCAGCTTGGCCGCCAACTCGCGCAGGCGGTTGCTGTTGGAGCTGGTGGGGCTGCCCACCACGATCACCACGTCCACCTGCGGGCTCAGCACCTTGACGGCATCCTGCCGGTTTTGCGTGGCGTAGCAGATGTCCTGCTGCTTGGGTTCGCGCACATTCGGAAAGCGCGCACGCACGGCGGCAGAGATTTCGGCGGCATCGTCCACACTCAGCGTGGTCTGCGTGACCACGGCCAGTTTCTCGGTCTGCGTCGGCTGCACGCGGGCCACGTCTTCCACGTCTTCCACCAGGTGGATGCCGTGGTCGAGCTGGCCCATGGTGCCCTCGACCTCGGGGTGGCCCTTGTGGCCGATCATGATGAATTCGTAGCCTTCTTTGGCGAGCTTGGCCACTTCGACGTGCACCTTGGTCACCAGCGGGCAGGTGGCGTCAAAAATGCTGAAGCCACGCGCCACGGCCTCTTGCTGCACCGCCTTGCTCACGCCGTGGGCGCTGAAGACCAGCGTGGCGCCCGGCGGCACGTCCGACAGCTCTTCGATGAAGATCGCGCCCTTGGCCTTGAGGTCGTTCACCACGTAGGTGTTGTGCACGATTTCGTGGCGCACATAGATGGGGGCGCCAAACTTCTGGATGGCGCGCTCCACGATCTCGATGGCGCGGTCCACACCGGCGCAAAAGCCGCGCGGCTCGGCCAGCAGGATTTCTTTCGGCGCCAGCATCACAGGATCCCGATCAGCTGCACTTCAAAGGTCACAGGCTGGCCCGCCAGCGGGTGGTTGAAGTCGAACAGCACGGCGCCGTCTTCACGCACCTGCATCACGGCCCCCGCGTAGCTGCCCTGGCCGTCGGGCGTGGGGAACTGCACCACATCGCCCACGTTGTATTTTTCGTCGGGGTCGCCCAGCTCGTTCATCAGCTTGCGGGCCACCCACTGCTGCATGTCGGGGTTGCGCTCGCCAAAGGCCTCGCCTGCAGGCAGCTCGAACGTGGTGCGCGTGCCTTCGGCCAGGCCCAGCAGGCGCTGCTCCACGGCGGGCGACAGCTCGCCCGTGCCCAGCGACAGGGTGGCGGGTTTGTCGGCAAAGGTGTTGATCACATCGCCTGCAGGGCCCGCCAGACGGTAGTGCAAAGTGAGGAAAGAGCCCGGCTGGACGGTGGGCAAAGCAGCAGCGGTAGAGGTCATGACAGTCTCGATAAACTCCTGCGATTGTAGAAAACCGGGCAAAGCCCTACCGCCACCACCGCCGCTGGCGCGTCCCACCTCCTCGTTCCATGGCCCTCAAAGACCTGCCCGCCGACGCCCAGCCCCGCGAAAAACTGCTGGCGCGCGGCCCTGCCGCCCTGGCCGATGCCGAGCTGCTGGCCATCCTGCTGCGCACCGGCATCGTGGGCAAGGGGGTGCTGCAGATGGCGCAGGAGCTGCTGGACCCGCCCGGCATCGACCCGGACACCGGCGCCATCACCGGCGGCTTTGGCGGCATTGCCGGGCTGCTGCACACCAGCGCGGCCGACCTGGAACGCATCAAGGGCCTGGGCCCCGCCAAACGCGCCGAGCTGGTGGCCGTGCTGGAGCTGGCCCGCCGCGCCCTGGCCCAGCAGCTGCGCGAGCGCGAGGTGTTCGACTCGCCCGACACCGTCAAGCACTACCTGCAACTGCACCTGGCGGCCAAGGGGCACGAGGTGTTTGCGGTGCTGTTCCTCGATGCGCAAAACCGCCTGCTGGCGCTGGAGGAACTGTTTCGCGGCACGCTCACGCAAACCAGCGTGTACCCGCGCGAAGTGGTGCTGCGCGCCCTGCACCACCAGGCCGCCGCCGTGGTGCTGGCCCACAACCACCCGAGCGGCAACGTGCAACCCAGCCGCGCTGACGAGGCCCTGACCCAGACCCTGAAGACCACCCTGGCCCTGGTGGACGTGCGCGTGCTCGACCATGTGATCGTGGCGCCAGGCCAGGCGCTGTCGATGGCGGAAAAGGGCCTGGTGTGACCGCCCCTGCGCCC
>NZ_JBWKZU010000098.1:0-13358 GCF_059424825.1 Acidovorax sp. GW101-11A03
GTGGCGATGGCTGCCGTCAGCGTCGTCTTGCCATGGTCCACGTGACCGATCGTGCCCACGTTCACGTGGGGCTTGGTACGCTCGAATTTTCCTTTTGCCATTTTTCCGACTCCGAAAAAAATCTACATCAACACAACAGGATCTCGGCGCAACCAGATCCGGACGCACCTGAAAGTGGTGCCCATGGCGGGAATCGGACCCGCGACCTCTCCCTTACCAAGGGAGTGCTCTACCACTGAGCCACATGGGCAACTTGACGCCGCTTGCGCGACCTCAAAATTTCTATCTCAACAAACCAGAACAAACTAGCAGTGGAGCGGGAGACGGGAATCGAACCCGCGTCATTAGCTTGGAAGGCTAGGGTTCTACCATTGAACTACTCCCGCATCGGCCAACGACCTTTGCGCACTTAACACCACACCAAGGCGGAATCAAGCATCACTCTCAACACTACCACTTACTGGTGGAGGGGACTGGATTCGAACCAGTGTAGGCGTAAGCCAACAGATTTACAGTCTGCCCCCTTTAGCCACTCGGGCACCCCTCCGGAGAATTTCGAATTATAGCACCAGTTTTTTGCAGTCCAGAAAAATTCCAGAAATTTGCACAGCCACCCCATCAGCAGGACACACGGCGGCAAACATCACTGGCGCGGCTGGCGGGGATCGAACCCACGACCCTTGGCTTCGGAGGCCAATACTCTATCCACTGAGCTACAGCCGCTGGACTGAACCGGTACAGCCTTGAATTATCGCACGCAGCCGCCCCCAATTGGAAACAACCCAACAAACAACACAACACAACACCACAACCACCAGAACACCCCAAACCAGCCCACCACCCAGACACCATAAAACCGCTATCCAGCCACCCCAAGATCCGCAGCAACCGGCAGGGCCAAGCCCAACCCCACCAGGAACGCATCGGTACCGACCCGCCCCACACGCTCCAGATCAAACGCCCCGCCACCCAGAATCCAGTTGCGGATCAATCCATCGAACAGGGCATGCAACCCCACCGCAGCCTCCACCGGCGTCATCGGCAAAACCACGCGCTGCGCCTGGGCAGCCAACTCAAAGTCGCGCGCCAACTGGTTGGTAAAGCCATCCGAGGCCGCGATGTGCCGATCACGCACGCCAATCAGCTCTCCCACGTATTCGACCTTGTAGAGCGCAATCTCGAACACCCTGCGGGTTCGCTCGTCTGACGCCACCCCGTGCAACACCAGCGCCAGCACCGCACGCAGCCGCTCCACAGGATCCGGACAGGTGCTCTCCTCCAGCGCCCCAAACCCCTGCTCCAGCGGCAGCGTCACCCGGTCCATCATGGCGCCGAAGAGATCCACCTTGTCCTTGAAGTGCCAGTAAATGGCCCCCCGGGTGGCACCCGCAGCCTGGGCAATGTCGCTCAGCGATGCCCGCGCCACCCCTTTTTCGCAAAAAACCCTCTCAGCCGCATCAATCAGGCTGCTGCGCGTAGCAATCGCATCTTCTTTGGTTCGACGCGCCATAACTTTGTGTCTCCTCTTTCGGGCACTCCACCCGCCAGCGGCATCACTCCGACATCCGCCCATGGTAATTATACATTCATGTTTGTATGTATAATTGAGTACTTGTTTTGTCGGGCTCTTGTTTTGGGCCGCCTGTGGCAGGCAACCCATCCCCTACAAACCCATTTCTTGACGCCGATCAAAAGGACTCTCATGCCCAAACTGCGTGACGCATCCGCCATCCCGCCCCTTTCCTTGGCCTACAGCCGCAAAACACTCACTCTTGTGGCGGCCAGTGCCGCTGCTGCGCTCCTGGTTGCCTGCGGCAAAGCCGATGGCCAGGCAGCTGCGGGTGGGCCGCAAATGCCTCCGGTGGAGGTCGGCGTGGTCACCGCAACGCCCGGCGATGTCGGGCTGGTGACGGAGCTGCCCGGCCGCGTCGAGGCCTCGCGCGTGGCGCAGGTCCGTGCCCGCGCGGCCGGCATCCTGCAGCAGCGGCTGTTCAAGGAAGGCAGCGATGTCAAGGCAGGCCAGCCCCTGTTCCGCATTGACCCGGCGCCCTACGCCGCCGCAGCAGAAAGCGCCCGCGCCTCCCTCGCCAAGGCCCAGGCCAACCTCGCCCAGGCCAGCGCC
This sequence comes from Acidovorax sp. GW101-11A03, assembly GCF_059424825.1. Lineage (NCBI taxonomy): Bacteria > Pseudomonadati > Pseudomonadota > Betaproteobacteria > Burkholderiales > Comamonadaceae > Acidovorax > Acidovorax sp. GW101-11A03. The sequence continues at coordinate 2,123 of NZ_JBWKZU010000098.1, forward strand.
CAGGTCGAGCGCTATCGCCCGCTGGTGAGCGCGAACGCCATCAGCAAGCAAGACTTTGTGAACGCCGAAGCGGCGGAAAAGCAGGCGCAGGCCGACGTGGCGGCCGCCAAGGCGGCGGTGCGCACGGCCGACATCAACCTGGGCTATGCCAGCGTGACCTCGCCCATTGCAGGCCGCATTGGCCGGGCGCTGGTGACCGAAGGCGCCCTGGTCGGGCAGGGAGAGGCCACCGCCTTGGCCGTGGTGCAACAGATCGACCCGGTGTACGTGAACTTCACCCAATCGGCCAGCGATGTCTTCCAGCTGCGCCGCGCGATGGAAAGTGGCCAGTTCAAACGCGCTGGCAACACCGAAGCCGCCAGCGTCAAACTGGTGCTCGGGGATGGAACGGAATACGCCCAGTCCGGCAAGCTGCTGTTCACCGACCTGTCGGTCGATGCCACCACGGGCCAGGTCACATTGCGCGCCGAAGTGCCCAACCCCAAGGGCGAGCTGCTGCCCGGCCTGTACCTGCGGGTGCGCATCGAGCAAGCACAGGCCAGCAACGCCATCACCCTGCCCCAGCAGGCGGTCACCCGCACCCAGCAGGGCGACACGGTCAGCGTGGTGGGCGACGATGGCAAGGTGGCCCCGCGCACCGTCAAGATCAGCGCCGCGCAAAACAACCGCTGGGTCGTTCTTGACGGCCTCAAGGCGGGCGAAAAGGTAATGGTCGATGGCTTCCAGAAGCTGCAGATGCTGCCGCCAGGTACGCCAGTAAAACCCGTCCCATGGCAGGCACCTGGTGCGGCCGCAGCACCCGCCGCCCCGGCAGCGGCCCCCGCTTCCGCACCGGCCTCTGCCGCCAAGCCATAAGGGGCACCCCAGCATGGCCAAATTTTTTATCGACCGCCCCATCTTTGCATGGGTGATCGCCCTGTTCATCATGGTGATGGGCGGCGTGGCGATCACGCAGTTGCCGATCGCCCAGTACCCGCCGGTGGCCCCGCCCGCCATCGTCATCAATGCCGCCTACCCCGGTGCCTCCGCGCAGACGCTGGAGGACAGTGTGCTATCCGTCATCGAACGCGAAATGAACGGCTCACCCGGCCTGATCTACATGGAGTCGGTGGCCCAGGCGGACGGCTCGGGCAGCATCACCCTGAGCTTCCAGCCCGGCACCAACGCCGACCTGGCGCAGGTGGATGTACAGAACCGCCTGTCGCGTGCCACCCCCCGCCTGCCTTCGGCGGTGACCCAGCAGGGCGTGCGCGTGGACAAGTCGCGCTCCAACTTCCTGCTGTTCACCATGCTGTCGTCTTCCAACCCAGCGACCGACACCGTGGCCCTGGGCGACTACGCCTCGCGCAACATCGTGCCCGAGCTGCAGCGGCTCCAGGGCATTGGCCAGGCCCAGCTGTTTGGCACCGAGCGCGCCATGCGCATCTGGATCGACCCGGCCAAGATGATGAGCTTCAACCTCTCGGCCGCCGAGATCACCGCCGCCATCCGCGCCCAGAACGCGCAGGTGGCCAGCGGCACGATTGGCGACCTGCCCAACGTCGCAGGCCAGGGCATTGCTGCCACCGTGGTGGTCAATGGCCAGCTCAGCAGCGTGGAGCAGTTCGGCAACATCGTGCTGCGCGCCAACACCGATGGCTCCACCGTGCGCATCAAGGATGTGGCACGCGTCGAGCTGGGCGGCCAGGCCTATGCCACGGCCGCACGCCTGAACGGCAAGCCCGCCGTGGGCATTGGCGTGCAGCTGTCGCCCAGTGGCAATGCGCTAGAAGCCGCCAAGGCTGTGCGCGCCAAGATGGATGAACTCTCGCGCTACTTCCCCGAGGGCATGGGCTGGAGCATTCCTTACGACAGCTCGCGCTTTGTGGACATCTCCATCAAGCAGGTCGCGCAGACCCTGTTCGAAGCCGTGGCCCTGGTGTTCCTGGTGATGTTCCTGTTCCTGCAGAACTGGCGCTACACCATCATCCCCACCATCGTGGTGCCCATTGCCCTGCTGGGCACGTTCGCCACGCTGCTGGCGCTCGGGTTCTCGATCAACGTGCTGACCATGTTCGGCATGGTGCTGGTGATCGGCATCGTGGTGGACGACGCCATCGTGGTGGTCGAGAACGTCGAGCGCATCATGAGCGAAGAAGGCCTGTCGCCGCTGGAGGCCACGCGCAAGGCCATGCGCCAGATCTCGGGCGCCATCATCGGCGTGACGGTGGTGCTGATCTCGGTGTTCGTGCCCCTGGCGTTCTTTGCGGGCTCCACCGGCAACATCTACCGCCAGTTCTCGGCCGTGATGGTGGCCTCCATCGGCTTCTCGGCCTTCATGGCGCTGTCGCTCACGCCTGCGCTGTGCGCCACGCTGCTCAAGCCCGTGGAAGCGGGCCACCACCACGAAAAGACCGGCTTCTTCGGCTGGTTCAACCGGGGCTTTTCACGCACCGCCAAGGGCTATGAAGGTTTTGTGGCCCGCATGCTCAAGCGCGCCGCGCGTTATCTGGTCATCTACGCCGCCATCGTGGGCGCCGTGGCCGTGGTCTACATGCGCCTGCCTACCTCGTTCCTCCCGAGCGAAGACCAGGGCAACATCATCGTCAACGTGCAACTGCCACCAGGGGCCACCCAGGAGCGCACGCTGGCCGTGATGGAGCAGGTCGAAGGCTTCATCCTCAAGCAGCCCGAAGTGCAAAGCATGGTCGGCGTGCTGGGCTTCAGCTTCTCTGGCCAGGGCCAGAATGCTGCACTGGCGTTTGTGACCCTCAAGGACTGGAGCGAACGCCATGGCCCAGGCCAATCGGCGCAGGATGTGGCCAACCGCGCCTTTGGTGGGCTGATGAGTATCCGCGATGCGTTCATCTTTCCATTGAGCCCGCCGCCCATCCCTGAACTTGGCAACGCCAGCGGCTTCACCTTCCGCCTCCAAGACCGTGGCGGCGCCGGGCACGCGGCCCTGGTGCAGGCGCGCAACCAGCTGCTGGGCATGGCCTCGCAAAGCAAGGTGCTCACGCAAGTGCGCCCGGACGGCCTGGAAGACGCGCCCCAGCTGCAGATCGACATCGACCGCGACAAAGCCAACGCGCTGGGTGTGCCGTTCGACGCGATCAACTCGGCGCTGTCCACCGCACTTGGCTCCAGCTACGTGAATGACTTCCCCAACCAGGGCCGTCTGCAACGGGTGGTGGTGCAGGCCGACGCACCGGCCCGCATGCAGCCGGACGATCTGCTCAAGATCAATGCCGCCAACAGCCAGGGCAAGCCCGTGCCGCTGTCGGCATTTGCCACCACCCGCTGGGTGAACGGCGCGCAGCAGACAGTGCGCTACAACGGTTATCCGGCCATGCGCATCTCGGGCGCACCTGCGCCCGGCTACAGCACCGGTGCCGCCATGGCCGAAATGGAGAAACTTGCCAAGCAGTTGCCCGCAGGCTTCGGCTTCGAATGGACCGGCCAGTCGCGCGAGGAAAAGCTCGCGGGCGCCCAATCGCTGATCCTCTACAGCTTCGCCATCCTGGCCGTGTTCCTGTGCCTGGCCGCGCTGTATGAAAGCTGGTCCATCCCGCTGGCGGTGATCCTGGTCGTGCCCCTGGGCGTGCTGGGTGTGCTGCTGGCCACGCTGATGCGGGGCTATGCCAACGACGTGTACTTCCAGGTGGGCCTGATCACCATCATTGGTCTGTCGGCGAAGAACGCCATTCTGATCATCGAATTTGCCAAGGACCTGCAGGCCCAGGGCAAGGGCGTGATCGAGTCGGCGCTGGCCGCCGCCCACCTGCGGTTCCGCCCCATCATCATGACCTCCATGGCCTTCGGGCTGGGCGTACTGCCGCTGGCCATTGCCTCGGGCGCAGGCTCTGCCAGCCAGCGCGCCATCGGTACCGGCGTGCTGGGTGGCATGGTCACCGGTACGGTGCTGGCCGTGTTTTTTGTGCCCGTGTTCTTCGTGGTGGTGCGCAGCCTGTTCAAGGGCAGCGCGCGCCAGGCAGAAATGAACCGCCGCCACGCAGAAGAAGCAGGAGTTGGAACCCATGATTGATCCCCGCAGCACCCCTCTCGCGCTCACGGCGGCAGCGGCTGCGCTGCTGCTCGCGGGCTGCTCGTTCATCCCCACCTATGAGCGTCCCGCCGCGCCGGTGCCCACCACCTATGCCATGGCGCCTGCTACTGCAGCGGGTGCCGCCCAGGGCCCGACCGCCACGGCGTCGTGGCAAGACTACTTTGCCGATCCCCGGCTGCAGCAACTGATAGAGACCGCGCTGGCCAACAACCGCGACCTGCGCGTGGCCATGCTCAACGTCGAGCAGGCGCGCGCCACCTACCAGGTGCGCCGGGCCGACCAGTACCCGGGCGTGGGCCTGGCCGCCAATGCCAGCCGCGCGCCCGCCTCGGGCAGTGGCGACCTGACCAACTCGTTCAGCGTCGGGCTGGCCATCTCGGCCTGGGAGATCGACTTCTTCGGCCGCCTCGCCAGCCTCAAGGAACAGGCCCTGGCCCAATACCTCGCCACCGAAGAAGGCCGCAACGCCGCGCAGGTGAGCCTGGTGGCGGCGGTGGCCAACGGCTGGCTGGCGCTGCTGGCCGACGAGGAGCTGCTGGACCTGTCGCGCCAGACCCTGTCCTCGCGCGAAGAATCGGTGCGGCTGACCAAGATGCGGCTGGATGCCGGCGTGGCTTCGGAGCTGGACTTCCGCCAGGCCGAATCCCTCACCCAGGCTGCCCGCGCCACGCTGGCGCAGCAGCAGCGGCAGCGCGCACTCGACGAAAACGCCCTGGCCTTGCTGCTGGGCCAGTCTCTGCCCAGCGAGATCGCAGCCAGCCTGACCGGCAGCCGGCTCGTCAACGCACCCGCCATGGCCCCGCTGCCCGCAGGCCTGCCGTCGGAGCTACTCACCCGCAGGCCCGACATCCGCCAGGCCGAGCAGCAACTGGTGGGCGCCAACGCCAACATTGGCGCCGCACGCGCCGCGTTTTTCCCGCGCATCTCGCTGACAGCGCAGGCGGGCACGGCCAGCGGCGAGCTGTCCGGGCTGTTCAAGAACGGATCCTGGGGCTTCACGATCGCGCCGTCGCTGCTGCTGCCGATCTTCGATGCGGGCCGCAACCAGGCCAACCTGGAAAGTGCACAGGCCAGCCGCAGCATTGCGGTCGCGCAGTATGAAAAAGCCATCCAGACCGCGTTCCGCGAAGTCTCGGACGCCCTTGCAGGGCAAGCCACCCTGGGCGAACAGGCCGTGGCCCAGCAGCGGCAGGCCGAGGCCGAAAGTGCGCGCCTGCAGCTGGCCGACTTGCGCTACCGCAATGGTGTGTCCAGCTACCTGGACCTGCTGGACGCCCAGCGCTCCCTGTTCACGGCCCAGCAGGCCGTGGTGCAGGTGCGGCTGGCACAGCTGCAAAACCAGGTGGCGCTGTACAAGGCCCTGGGCGGCGGCGGCCCGGCGCCCGCGCAGCCCAGCTCCTGAAGCGCTGCCCGTGCGCGTCCCTTGGCCCGAAGGCGGGTTGCGTGCGGGCGACACCGGCCCCCTCGGGCCGGGCGTGCAGCCGAAGTTCCCGGGGGCGTAGATATAATTTAAGGTTGATTTCATCAAAGCCCCCCGATAACCAGAGGACGTCATGAGCGACAACCACCACGAAGAAGCGCACACCGGCCCCATCAAGACCCCCAAGCAGCTGCTGCTGGCAGGTTTTTTCTCGTTCGTGATCCCGATCTTTGCCATCATCGGCCTGGTCCTTTATGTGACGTCTGCCGACAAGCCCGCTGCTGGCGCCGTCAACCCTGAGAAGGCCATCGCCGAGCGCATCCAGAAGGTGGGCATGGTGGAAGTGCGTGACGCCAACCGCCCCCTCAAAGGTGGCGAAGAAGTCTTCAAGGCCCAGTGCACCGCCTGCCACACGTCGGGTGCAGCGGGTGCCCCCAAGGTGGGTGACGCGGCTGCCTGGTCGGCCCGTATCAAGACCGGCTTCGAAACCCTGGTCCAGTCCGCACTGAAGGGCAAGGGCGCGATGGCCCCCCAAGGTGGTGGTGACTTCAACGACACCGAAATCGCCCGCGCTGTGGCCTACATGGCCAACGCCAGTGGCGGCAAGTTCGACGAACCCGCTGCCCCTGCGCCCGCCGGTGGCGATGCTGCTGCAGCGGCAGCAGCCCCCGCCGCTTCGCGCTGATCCGGCAACCCCTCCCGGCCGTCGCTCAGCCACCGGTGTGGTGGCGAGCAGCTCCCAGCCGACTGTCAGCTGTTCACAGAGCGGCGGTCAGGGGCCCCACAGGCGGTGGTGGCTGGTGCCTCACTCCAATCAAAAAGCCGACGCATGCGTCGGCTTTTTTGTGGGCGCGGCCCAGGGCCCCACCCCGGCGCTCACCGGCGCTCACCGGCGCTCACCGGCGCTCACCGGCGCTCACCGGCGTTCACCGGCGTTCACCGGCTCTCACCCACCTCCAACCGCCCCGCACGCCACGCCTGCGGGCTGGGCACATAGCGGTACCGGGTTGGGAGGTCGCTGGCCAACACCTCCTGCAGCGGCCAGCGGCCAGACTCCACCGCCTCGGCGGCCAGGGCCACATCCATGCTGTGCACCAGGCCCACGCCCAGGGCGGTGGCCAGGTACAGCCGCCCCTGCGCGTCCACCAGCGCATCGCCCCCTTCTGCCGCCTGGCCCGTCTGGGACAGCAAGGTCAGATCGGGCTGAACACGCCAGATCCAGGGCGTTGCTTCCAGCTCCACATACACACGCTGGGGGCCGTTCTGGAAGAACCATCGCCCCTCGGCATCGGACTCGTAGTTGCGGGCGATGAAAGCAATGAGCTTGCCGTGCTCCAGCAACTGCCCCCTGCTCTGCGGAAAGGGCCCTGCCGCCTGCGTGGCATCGTCGCGCAGGTACCAACGCCCCCGCGCGTCCAGCCCCAGCCAGCCATAGCAGTCCGGCACATTGGGCCATTTGGCCAGGGCCTGTTTGACGATGTCATCCATGGCCCGATTGTCCTCCCTGGTAGCCCCCTGCCCCGGCCTGCTCGGCCAGCCAGCCGCCCACGGCCTCGGGCATGGCGCGCACATGGCCGGGCGGGCGCCCGCGCGGGAAACCCACATGCCCGCCGTGCGCCGGTTGCCAGAGCGTGACGCAGCGGCCCACCTCGTGCGCCCCGGGCAGGCTCGCGGCGGGCACAAACGGGTCGTTGCGGGCGTTGACCACCAGTGCGGGGATGCGGATCTGGTGCAGCAGCGGCTTGGCCGAGGCGCGCAGCCAGTAGTCCTCGGTGTTGCGGTAGCCATGCACCGGGGCGGTGAACACGTTGTCAAAGGCGTACAGGTCCCGCGCGGCCAGCAGCGCCTGGCGGTCGAACAACCCCGGGTGCTGGGCCAGCTTCTGCAGCGCCTTGGGCACCAGGGTGCGCATGAACATGCGGGTGTAGACCTGCCGGTTGAAGCCGCGCCCGATGGCGTGCCCACCCGCTGCCAGATCGATGGGTGAACACACGGCGGCCACGGCGTCGGCGCTGCGCGCGGCGTCCGTGCCCACTTCAGCCGCCCAGCGCAGCAGCGCATTGCCGCCCAGCGACACCCCAGCCGCCATCAGCGGCCCGGTGTGGGCGGTGCGCAGCCGCTGCAGCATCCAGCCGATCTCGGCATGGTCGCCCGAGTGGTAGGCGCGCGGCGCGCGGTTGATCTCGCCGCTGCAGCCCCGGAAGTGCGGCAGCGCGCAGGCCCAGCCGCGCTGGCGCGCGAGGTCTGCAAAGGCCTCGCTGTAGTGGCTGCGCGAGGAGCCCTCCAGGCCGTGGAACACCACCAGCAACGGGCGCGGCACACGGGCGTCGATGCCGTCCTGCAGGAAGTCCACGTCCACAAAATCGCCGTCGGGCGTGTCCCAGCGCTCGCGGCGGTATTCGGGCCGGGGGCCCAGCACCCGGCGGGAATACAACGCAGGCCAGATGGTCTGGAGCTGCCCCCCGGGCAGCCAACGAGGCGCTACATATTTCATAGCTATCAGGACAATACCATCGCGCGCAGAGGCACAAAAAAGCTCAAAATTTTTCCCTCTCCTGCTGGTCTCAGTGCAGCACGGGTCGCTGGGCCGCCACCACCTGCGCGTCGGGCGCTACGCCGGGGCTGGCATGGTGGGCCACCATGCGCCAGCCTTCCGGGGTCTTGTGATAGACGTTGGTGGCCAGCACCACCGCCTGGTGCAGGCCATCGGGCAGCATCACCTCCACCTGTTCGGCCACGCTGTGCACCGCACTCGACAGCGCCACCACCCGGTGCACCTGCACCGGACGCGCGCGCACCGTGCCGTTCGCGAACATGGACTCGAAAGCCGCACGGATCGCCCCCGCGCCCAGCAGGCGTGGCCCGCCGGGGTGCACGCAGACGATGTCGTCCTCATCCGCCCAGCACGACATCAGCAGGTCGATGTCGCCGCGCTGCAGGGCTTCGTAGAACGCTGATTCGGTTTCATCCGACGAGCCACCCAGGGTGGCAGCTTTGGAGCGGGCGCGGGGCATGGTCGTTCCGGGTGATGGTGGAGATGGATCGGCAGAAGAGGCCACAGAGGCACAACAGGCCAGACGGCTATTGTGCGTTCAGCCCGCCTCCGGTAGGCCGCGCACACTGCGATGACCGAGGGCTTTGGTTGGCCACGGCCGTGGTGTCGGTTCGCGATCTCCCGGGAATCTCATGGCAGTCGCCCAGCGGCCCTTGCCGGGCGAGTCTGCTGCGTTACGCGGCCCGGCTCCCCGTGCGGCCGGGTTTCTGGCACATTCGGCCCATTCTCCTTTTTTGGCAGGTCCCCATGATGATGACGATGCGACGTTTCCTTGCCCTTGGCACCCTGCTGCTGGCGACGCTGGCCCTGGGCGGCTGCGGCTACAACGACTTCCAGCGGCTGGACGAACAGACCAAGGCCGCCTGGAGCGAGGTGCTCAACCAGTACCAGCGGCGCGCCGACCTGGTGCCCAACATCGTCGCCACCGTGAAGGGCGAGGCGAATTTCGAGCAGGAGACGCTGACCCGCGTGGTCGAGGCCCGTGCCAAGGCCACGGCCATCCAGGTCACGCCCGAAACCCTGAACAACCCCGAGGCGTTCAACAAATTCCAGCAGGCCCAGGGCGAGCTGTCGGGCGCGCTGTCGCGGCTGATGGCGGTGTCCGAGCGCTACCCCACCCTGCAGGCCAACCAGGGCTTTCGCGACCTGCGCGTGACGCTGGAGGGCACAGAAAACCGCATCACCGTGGCCCGCAACCGCTACATCCAGACGGTGCAGGAGTACAACGTGCTCGCGCGCAGCTTCCCCACCAACCTCACGGCCATGGCGTTCAGCTACGCCCCCAAGCCCAGCTTCACCGTGGCCAACGAGGCGCAGATCAGCGTGCCCCCCACGGTGGACTTTGGCGGCTCCAAAGCCAAGCCCTGATGCTCCTGGCTGCACCCCTGTTCACAGCAGAAATCTGAAGAAAATATGCTTCTTGCGCGCATTGGACGGGCGCTGACAGCTATATTATTTATAGCATTTACACCCTTTTGCGCATGGGCTCAGGGCGCGCTGCAACCCATCCCGCCGCTCACCGGCCACGTCATCGACCAGACGGGCACCCTGAGCGCGGCAGACACCCAGTCGCTCGAATCCCAGCTGGCCACGCTGGAGCAGACCCGGGGCGCGCAGGTGGTGGTGCTGATGGTGGCCAGTACGGCGCCCGAAGACATTGCCGCCTATGCCAACCGCGTGGGCAACCACTGGAAGATCGGGCGCCGGGGTGTGGGCGACGGCGTGCTGGTGCTGGTGGCCAAGAACGACCGCAAGATGCGCATCGAGGTGGCCAAGGCGCTGGAAGGGGCCATCCCCGACATCGCCGCCGCGCGCATCATCGACAGCGCGATGAAGCCGCGCTTTCAGCAGAACGACTACGCGGGCGGCCTGAGCGCAGCGGCCACACAACTCGCCGCGCGCATCGGCGCAGAAGCCCTGCCCCCGCCACCCGAAGCCGGGCACACGCCCCAGGGCACCAACGACCACAGCGTGTTTGACTGGACTGATTTCGCCATCTTCCTGTTCTTTGGCGTGATGGTGGCCGGCCCGCTGGCGCGCAGCTTTTTTGGCAGTGCGCTGGGTGGGCTGTTGGTGGGGGGTGGTGTGGGCGTGCTGGCGTTTGTGTTCACCGCCAGCCTGCTGCTGTCCATCGGGGCGGGGGTGATTGCGCTGCTCTACACCTGGATCTTCGGGGGCAGCAGCGCACCAGTGGCGCTGGGCCATGGGGGTGGGTCGTCCGGGAGCTGGGGGCACGGCAGCAGTGGTGGCGACTACAACAGCAGCGACAGCGGAGGATTCAGCTCCGGCGGCGGTGGCGACTTTGGTGGCGGCGGCGCCTCGGGGGACTGGTGATGGGCAGCAGCAATGGCAGCAAACCTCTTTTGGGCACACTGCGCGCCCTGCGGCGCCTGGCGCAGCACCGCTGGACCGAAGCCGCCTCCCGCCGCGCCCTGTCGCCACAGGTCTTGCACCGTCTGGGCGCGCACGTGAGCGCCAGCGAACAGCAGCACACGGGCCAAATCCGGGTCGTGGCCGAGGCCAGCCTGCCCTGGAGCTACCTGCGCCGCCAAGCCAGCCCGCGCGAACGCGCCATCATGTTGTTCAGCAAGTACCGGGTGTGGGACACCGAGCACAACAACGGCGTGCTGATTTACCTGCTGATGCCAGAACATGCCATCGAAATCGTGGCGGACCGGGGCTTGGCACGACATATCCCCCCTCAGGAATGGCAAGGACTGGTGCGGCAGATGTCCACCCATTTCCAGCAATTGCAGTACGAAGAGGGCCTGATCCAGGCCATTGATGCCGTCTCGCAGCGCCTCGCCTGGCATTTCCCCCGCCCGGGCGATACCCACCAGGCCAACGAACTTCCGGACACACCGGTGGGGCCGTCAAGGGCTTAGCACCTGGCGGCGCCAGCAAGCCAACAGCTCCGCCGATTGTTGCCACGCCGCGGGTGGCAGTACTCCCACCCGCAGTCCCAGGTCTGCCAATCCACTGGGTTGCTGTTCTGGCGTCCTGGGTTTGTCCCCGGGTTTCTCCTTACTGAGCCCGGAACATCCGCCGCTGAGGTCCATTTCTGCACTGCGCTCACCCCCAATGAGCACTGATTGTTTCCAATACCAGAACAGTCAGTTCGCGACTCGGTGGTTTTTCTCTGAACACCATCGGCGTACAGTTCACCCCATCGATGAGCCGAACCCGCAAGGCGACTCACCGAACCCGGTTCAGGAAT
>NZ_JBWKZU010000099.1:0-13069 GCF_059424825.1 Acidovorax sp. GW101-11A03
GCGTGGCCGCATCGGCGCGCTGGCGCAGGGCCTGGGCCCAGGCAGCCACCAGGGCAGCCCGGTTCGACCGGGGCTGATCAGGGTGCGCGGGGTGGGCGGGGTTGTGGCCAGCGGCAGGCATAAGCCGCCGATTGTGCCGTGGTGGCTGTAGCAGCCCCTGGTCAGAACTCCCAGGCTAGGCCCGCCTGGCTGAAGTTGCGCCCATTGCCACGGCCCACGGCCACCGACGCCTTGAGCCCATCGGCAATTTCGTAGCGCAAGCCCAGGGCCTTGTCGGGGCGCGACCGTTGTTCGCCAAACACCTCAGAGGTCAGGCGCAGCTGGGCAGTGAGCGGCAGTTCGTGCCCCACCGCCCAGGTGGCGGCGCGGTGGCGCACGCCCTGCACGCGGACGGTGTGGTGGGCCGCATTGAGGTGCAGTGCCTGGTCGTTGGCAAACCGGTAGGTGGCCAGGCCGGTGATGGTGACAGCCCGCTCTGAAAAATGTGCCGGGGTGGCGCCGTCGCGCACGCGGGTGTGGCCCAGGTCGGCCCGGGCGCCCAGCGACCAGCCCGCATCGTTCTGGATAGGCACCCACTTCACCCCCCAGCCCCGGCCCTGCAGCGTGGTGGCCGGGCTCTGGCCCTTGTCGCGGCCGTGGGCCAGCGACACCTCCATCTCCAGCCCGGGCAGCAGCCCCATGCCAAACAGCAGCTCGCTGCTGCGGGTTTGGGCGTCGCGGCCCAGGGTGCCTTCCAGTTTCAGCGCGCCCTGGGCCAGCGTGCCCGCATCGTCGGTGTGCATGGGCGCTTCGGCATGGGCGTGCGGGGCACCTGCGATGCACGGCAGCGCCAGGCACCAGGGCGCGATCCGGGAGGGAGAACGGGTTTGGTAGCGGCTTTTCATCGGGCGGCTCTTTGAACAGGTTCTGAGGGTTGTTGTGCAGTTCGTGTGCGGGCTCATGGGGCGGGCCAGTGCAGTTCGATGGTGAAGCCTGATACACATTCTGGCAACACGGTCTGGCCGCCGTGTGCGCGGGCCACCAGGTCTGCCAGCACCAGGCCCAGGCCGCGCATCGCGCTGCCGTCGCCATAGGCTTGCTGCTGCAGTGCCTGTTGCAAGAGGGCCCAGGTGGCGGGCGGGCAGCCATCGCCATCGTCCTGTACGCGCAGGATGCTGTGTGCGCCTGCCTGCAGTGTGGTGATGGTGACCTGTCGGGCATGGAAACGGTGCGCGTTGTCCAGCAGGTTCAGCAGGGCTGCCGCCAGCAGGTCCGGGTCGGCCGCGAGCCGCGTGTGCTGGTGGATGGTGATCGCCATGTCGTGAAAGGCCAGCGCATCGACCAGCTGGCGCAGATCCACGTCCTGGCGCTGTGGCTCGACGCCGCTGCGGAACATCGTCAGCAGCGCCTGCATCACGCGCCCCAGCCGGCCTGCCGCCTCGCGTGCGCGCTGCAGCCGGGGCTGCAGGGGTTCGGGCGCCTCCTTGATCGCCAGAGCCAGCTGCACGTCGATGCCCGCCACGGGCGTGCGCAAGGCATGGGCAGCATGAGCGGTGAAGGCGCGTTCGCTGACGATGCGCCGCGCCAGCCGGTGCCCCAGGTCCGCGATGGACTGCTCGATGGGCAAAAGCTCGGCCCTGGGCTCAACGCGGGGCGCGGTGTCGGGGTGCAGCGGGTCGTAGCGCTGCACGTCGTGGCTCAGGGTGGCCAGGGGCCGAAGCTCCTGGCGGATGCGCCAGTTCATCCACAGCGCAGAAAAAAGGCCCATGGACAGGGCGGCCACCAGGGTGTAGAGCACCACCTCGCTGCGCGCCTCGTTGCGCTCTTGCCGGCTCTGGGCCACCACCAGAAAGTGCCGGGGGCTTTGTGGGAAGGCCGACGAAAACGCGCGCCACCGGCCATCGGCCGTCCACGCAACCTGGGCCGTAGGCGCTGTCTGCAGGGCCGTGGCGGGGGCCTTGTGTGAACGGCTCCGGACCTGGCCTGTGGACGCATCGACCACCTGCCAGATCAGGTGTTTTTCGTAGTCGAAATGCTGGGTGGCGCTGGAAGCTCCATAGGCAAAGCCGGGCTGGGCTGCGAGCACGTTGTGGAATATCTCCGAGGTTTCGCGCAGTTCCTGGTCCATCAGTTCGCCCATTTCGTGGGCGATCACCAACCAGACCACCAGGGCCGTCAGCAGGCCGAACGCGACCGAGGACCACAGCAGCGACTGGATCAGGCGGCCCCGGATGGACGGCAATCGGGTGTTGTTGACCATGTGGTGGTTGCACTCAGTCCGGGAGGCCGGGGGCGGCCATCCGATAGCCCAGGCCGCGCACGGTCTGGATCAGGTCCTTGCCCAGCTTGCTGCGCAGGTGGAAGACATGCACCTGCAGCGCATTGCTATTGAGGTCGTTGTCCAGCCCCAGCACCAGCGCCTGCAGGTCAGGCGCCGACACCGTGCGCCCCGCGCGCAGCACCAGGGCCTCCAGCACAGCCCATTCGCGCGCCGTCAGCTCCACCCGCAGGCCGTGCAGGCGCACCTCCTTGTCGGCCAGCCGCACATCGACGGCGCCAAACGCCTTGCAGGGTGCGCCACCGGTGATCCGGCGCGACAGGGCCCGCAGCCGCGCGCACAGTTCCTCGGGCGCAAACGGTTTCACGAGAAAATCGTCAGCCCCGCTGTCCAGGCCATGGATGCGGTCGCTGAGCATGTCGCGCGCCGTGAGGACCAGGGCGGGTGTCCGGCCGCCCTTGGCACGCAGGCTGCGCAGCCAGTCCAGTGCCGAGCCATCGGGCAGGTTCCAGTCCAGAAGCCAGGCGTCATAGGGCTCGGACACCAGGGCCCTGGCTTGCGCCAGGGTGGTGCACCAGTCCACCCGGTGGCCGTCGTGCTGCAGAAAATCCCGCAGTCCTTCGCCCAGTGTGGGGTCGTCTTCCAGCAGCAGCAATCGCACGCGTTTCCTTTTCTTCCGCGTCAGAAGCGCTGCTTCACGCCGGTGACCATCGCGCGCACCAGGCGCACCCGCTCCAGCCGACCCATGACGATGGCCGCCGCCGCGTGCAGCCCCGCCGCCCACAGCAAGCCGTGGGCCAAGGCTTCGTGCAACTCCATCAGCCACTCTTCGCCAAAAAAAGCGTCGGTCGTCTGCATCCAGCCCGTGGCACCCAGGGCCAGCACCAGCGCCATCAGCGCCAGCATCATCACGGCCCCAAGCGGGTTGTGGCCGTCGTGGTGCGGATGCTCGCCGCGCTGCAGGGCCCGCAGGTGCGCGGCCAGGCGCGTGGGGGTTGGAAAGAAGTCGCTGAAGCGCGCATGCCGGGTGCCCACAAAGCCCCAGAGCACGCGCGCCAGTACCAGCGCGCTGGCGGTGTAGCCCACCCACTCGTGGGCGGTTTTGCCATCCTCCAGAACAAACTGGTTCAGGACCACGCAGGCGACCAGGCTCCAGTGGAAGATGCGGACGAAGGGGTCCCACACCCGGTGGGTTTCGGGAGCTTGTGTGGAGTGGGCAAGGTTCATGCGGAACTCGCTGCGTAAGGTCTATCAGGGCGCAGGCGCTGCCGCTTATTTGCGCTCCAGTTCGGCGCCGGTGGCGGGGTCGAAATAGATCTCCACCTTCTTGCCCGCCTTGTCCAGGCCATAGATTTCGTAGCACTTGCCCTTGCTGACCTTGAATGTGCGGATCTGGTAGCCCTGTTTTTCGAGCCCGGCCTTGAAGTCGGCTTCCTTCATCCATGTCCCCTCGGGGGCATTGCAGGCGGGGCCTGCCAGTGCGGCAGCGGAGCTGAGTGCAAGAACAAGGGCGGTGATGTGCAGTTTCATGGTGAGGTTTCTGTGTCCATGTTGGTGAAGATGTGGACTGACTGCCCACGAACTGCATTGGGCGCGGCCAAGATTAAGTGGACATGAAGCGCCGCCAGCGCCACGCCGGAGCAGGTCCGGGGGCGCTGATTGGGGATGAAAAACGTGGCTGTTCCGCAGCCACCGCTGGGCTACCGGGGCCTGGTGTTGCCAATCCCAGCAGGGGCGGGCTGCACGGCGGAGCGGCCCCGGGTGGCCTGGAGGTTCATTGCGGCGGCGGCCAGCAAGATGGCCGCTGCGCCCAGCCACTGCGCGGGCTGCAGCCGGTGGCCGAACGCCACAAAGTCCACGCCAATCGCCACCACCGGGTAGATGAACGACAGCGCCCCCTGCAGGTAGGTGGGCAGCTTTTGTACCGCGCCGTACAGCAGGATGTACATGAGGCCCGTGTGCACCACGCCCAGGGTGACCAGCAGCAGCCAGGTGCTGGCGCCCTGCGGCGGGGTGCCCAGCCGGGCAAAAGGCGCGAGCATGAGCACGCCCACAGCCACCTGCACCAGCGCAATCAGGTGCGGCGGTGTGCCCGTGAGCCGCTTGGCAATGACCGAGGCCACGGCCCAGAAGAACGCCGCACCCAGCGCCATGGCAATGCCCAGGGCGTAGTCGCCGCCCGGCAGGCCCGCACCGGGCTTGGCCTGCACGATGAGCAGCATGCCCACAAAGGCCATGGCCAGCCAGCCGAGTTTGACCAGCGTGACGCGCTCGCCAAACAGCAGGGCGCCAAAGACCACCAGCATGAACGGCTGCGTGTTGTAGACCGCTGTGGCGACAGAGATGGAGGCATGGGAGTAGGCGCCGAACAGCAGCAACCAGTTGGTGACGATGGCCACGCCGCCCAGTGCGGCCCAGCGGGCGATGCGCCAGGTCATGCCGCGCAGCAGCCCCATGGCCCAGCACACCAGGCCCAGGGCCACGGCGCCAAAAGCGCAGCGCCAGAACACCACCTCCAGCGCGGGCAGGCCCGACTGCACAACAAACCAGCCGATGGTCCCTGAGATGGCCATGGCGGCGCTCATCTCCAGCGTGCCCTGTGTTTTCTTGTCCATACCTGTGTGCCTGTTGCCCTGTGTGGTGATGGCAGAACTATAGAAAACAGAAGCCGTGCAGTGAATGCTTTGTATTAGGTGATTTTTTATTTTCTCCTGATAATCTAAGGAACTTCTTCAATTTCGCCTCTGCACCATGGACACCATCGACCAAGCCATCCTGACCCAGCTGCACCAGGACGCGCGCACCTCGCTCAAGGAACTGGGCGAGCGGGTGGGCCTGTCGTCGCCCAGCGTGTCCGAGCGCCTGCGGCGGCTGGAAGAGCGCGGGGTGGTGCGTGCCTTCACGGTAGACATCGAGCCACGCGCGCTGGGCTACCAGCTGCAGGCCATCGTGCGCATCCGGCCGCTGCCGGGCCAGCTGGCGGCGGTGGAGCAGCTGATCCGCGACACCCCCGAGTTCTGCGAATGCGACAAGGTCACGGGCGACGACTGTTTTGTGGCCCGGGTGTTTGTGCGGTCCATCGAGCAGCTGGACGGGGTGCTGGACCGCATTGCGGACAAGGCGCAGACCAACACGGCCATCGTGAAGGCCCAGACCATCCGGCGGCGGCCGCCGCCGTGGGTGCCAGGCGTTTGATCTGAGTGAGGAGGCTGCCGAGCAGCGTCAGCCGCCCAGCACCCGCGCAAACAATTCGTTGCGGAAGTGGATGCCCAGGCGCGCAAACGCGCGGTTGCGGTAGGTCTTGACGGTGGGCACGCTCAGGCCCAGGTCGCTGGCGATGCCCTCGTGGGTCATGCCCTGCAGCAGGCGGGCGCACACGTCCAGCTCGCGGTCGGTCAGCTCGGCCTGCAGGCGCACCAGGCGCATGCGCAGCACGGGCAGGCCGTCGGCAGCCAGGGGCGCCAGGACTGTGTCTACGGGCAGCGCCAATGCCTGCGCCAAGTCCGCCCCGTTGGCCTCGTGCCAAGGCGCTGCTGCGGGGGCCTGGGGGTGCGACAGGTCGATGTGCTTGCGCGTGAGCGCGAGCAGCACGGGTGCCACGGATTCGAAGGCGCTGATCTGACGGTCGCTGAAGGCGCGCTGGTGCTGGTGGCGGTAGAAGTTGACGGCAAATACCGAGCCATCGCTTTCATATTCGACGACCGACACGCGTTCGGCCACGCCATGGGCTTCGTACACCCGGGCGCGGTGTTCGCCCTCCACCTCGGTCGCAGTCACGTGGCACAGCCGCGTCTCGGGGGCGGCCAGCGGCACTTCGTCGAAAGAGCGGCCCCAGGTGCGGTCGCTGCGGTAGGGGCCCGAGAGGTAGGCCCACCAGCAGTCCTGCGTGGTGTCGGGCACGCCCCGGCTGGCGGACATGAACAGCGTGGGCTTGCAGCGGTGGCCAGTGCGGTACACCGACCAGGACGCGGCGGGCAGTACGGGCTCCAGGTCCTCCAGCATGCCGGGCGCAAAACCCTGCCCACCCAGGCGGTAGACCATGCTGGCCAGCGTCTGGTTGGCCGTACTGTGCAGCACCTGGCGGCCAGGTGCTGTCTGCAAAGAGGGGGGAAGCCACTGCCGCATGAAACTGGTCAGAAATTTGGGGTGTGACGGTGGGCCAAAGCGTGGAGTGTGCGCTGAAAAAATGGCCCAGGCCGGGGCGGGGCACTGGGGTTATCCCGTCATCTTCTGGGATGACAGGCAGCACCAGCAACGGGACTTACGCTAGGTCCATGTCTGAACCCATGCCCTTGCCCGATCCGCAGTTCAAATTCTTTGCCGACCTCCGCGTGGAGGTCGGCACCCCTCAGGAGGTAGGCCACACCGTGCACGGCCTGCGCAGGCTGATCCCCATCCTGGGTGGCACCGCCACCGGCGATGGCTGGAGCGCGCGGGTGCTGCCCGGTGGCGCGGACTTCCAGCTCATTGTGAACGACCGGCTGTCGGAGCTGGACGCGCGCTATGTGCTGGAGACCGATGGGGGCGACCTGATCTATGTGCAAAACCGTGCCGTGCGCTCGGGCCCGGCCGAGCTGATTGCCCGCCTGGTACGCGGCGAGCTGGTGGACCCGGCGCAGGTCTACTTCCGCTGCAGCCCGAGTTTCGAGACGGCGTCGCCCGCGCTGTCCTGGATAGCAGAGCGCATGTTTGTGGGCACGGGCGCACGCTACCCCGACGCCGTGGCCATGCGCTTTTTTGAACTGCGGTAGCGGCCCGCCCTTGTTGCCCCGTTTCTGATTTTTTGACCTTTCCCAACGTACAAGACCTGGAGACACCATGAAAAACACCACCCAACCCCTGCGCCGCGCCCTGGTGGCTGCATCCATCCTCGCCGGGCTCATGCCTTGGGCGGGGGCCCAGGCACAAGGGGCTGCGGCTTACCCCAGCAAGCCCGTGCGCATCATCGTGGGCTTCCCTGCGGGCACGGGGCCGGACATCGTGGCGCGCCTGCTGGCGCAAAAACTCTCGGAAGGCTGGGGCAACGCGGGCGTGATCGTGGACAACAAGCCCGGCGCGGGCGGCCTCATTGCGGCCAGCGAGGCCGCACGCGCCGCACCCGATGGCTACACGCTGATGCTGGGCGAGACCGGCCAGCTCAGCATTGCCCCCAGCAGCTACAACAAGTTGCCCTACGACCCGGCCAAGGACTTCGTGCCGGTGAGCCAGGTCGTCACCTCCGACTTTGTGCTGCTGGTCAATCCCCAAAAGGTGCCATCACGCAACGTGAAGGAGTTTGTGGACTGGACCAAACAGCAAAAAGGCCTGTTCCTGGCCACGTTTGGTGCGGGCACGCCGGGGCACTTTGGCGCCTTCATGTTTGGCGATGCGGTCAAGCTCAAGCCAGAGCCGGTGCACTACAAGAACACGGCGGACGCGTTGGGTGGCCTGTTCAGCGGCGACGTGCAGGGTGTGTTTGCCAGCGTGGGCCTAGCTGCACCTAACGTGAAGGCGGGCAAGCTGATTGCTTTGGGCTCCACCGGCGCCACGCGCACCAACGCGCTGCCGGATGTGCCCACCATCAAGGAGCAGGGCTACGCCAATCTGGAGTTCTCTTCGTGGTTCGGCATCGTGGCCCCGGCCAAGACGCCACCGGAGATCGTCGCCAAGCTGAGCGCCGACATCGTCAAGGCCGTGCAGTCGCCCGAGGGCAAGGCCAAGATGGAAGAGGCCGGTTTCCGCGTGACAGGCACCAGCTCGCAGGACTTTGCCCGCACCATCGCCGCCGACACGGTGACCTGGGGCAAGGCCGTGGCCGCCACTGGCTTCAAGGCCGACTGAGCGCCCAGCCCACTCAACACATTTCCCCGCGTCCAGACCCGCGCACCTGCCTTTGCAGGCGGCACGGGCCGGGGCGCAGCCATGCCTGGCGCCGGGCATGCGCTCCACGCTCATTCCAGCCACAACACGACCGGAGGCACACACCATGTCCTTTTTCCACACCCTGCAGCCTGCCAGCCCCCCGGCTGCGGGATTGCGCCGCAAGCTGGTGCCCGCCGCACTCGCCATGCCCCTGCTGATGGCCGCCTGCGGTGGCGGCAATGGCGATGCATCCGCCCAGCAACTCACGCCCGCTGCGGCCTGCGCAGAGTTGCCAACCAAGGCCGGGCTGGCGGCCACCACGCTCACCACCAGCTATGTGGCGGCAGACACCAAACGCCCAGGCGGCGCGGCCACCGGCGCCTTTCTGCCGGGCCACTGCGTGGTCACGGGCGCCATCAACCCCCGTGTGGGCGTGGATGGCAAGAACTACGCCATCGGCTTTCAGCTGAGCCTGCCGGACAACTGGAACGGGCGTTTCCTGTTCATCGGTGGCGGCGGCAACGACGGCATCCTGCGCGACACCTCGCTCAGCTCCAGCATTTCGGGCGGCACGCCGTCGCCGCTGGGGCAAGGGTTTGCGGTGGTGTCCACCGACGCCGGGCATACCGGCACCACGGCCAGCTTCGGCGCCGACCCGCAGGCGCGCATTGACCATGCCTACAACTCCTATGACAAGACGGCCGTGGCTGCCAAGTCGCTGATTGCCACGCGCTATGGCCGCAAACCCGACCATTCGTACTTCTCGGGCTGCTCGGGCGGCGGGCGCCAGGGCATGATGTTTTCGCAGCGTTTCCCGGACTACTTCGACGCCATCACCGCCGGTGCACCTGCCATGCGCGTGTCCAGCGGCGCCACGGTGGCCGCGATGTGGAACACCATCCAGTTCGATGCCATCGCCCCGCAGGACGCATCGGGCAAGCGCATCCTGTCGCAGGCGTTCAGCAATGCCGACCTGAACCTGGTGGCCGATGCGGTCAAGTCGTCGTGCGATGCGGCCGACGGTGTGGCCGACGGCCTGGTGAACAACGTGAAGGCCTGCAAGTTTGACCCGGCGGTGCTGCAGTGCAGTGGCGCCAAAAATGCCAGCTGCCTGAGCAGCGCCCAGGTGGGTGCGCTCAAGAGCGTGTTTGCGGGCCCGCGCAATTCCGCTGGCAAGGCCCTGTACGCAGGCCAGCCCTGGGACCCGGGCTTGGCCGCCCCCGGCTGGCGCACCTGGACGCTGGGCAGCTCCACCACCGCCACGCCGGATGCGCGTTACATCACGCTGATGGTGGATGCCCTGGTGAACGAATTCTTCACGCCGCCAGACCTCAGCTTCAACCCGCTCGCCTTCAACTTCGACACCGACCCGGCGCGCATGGAGGCCTACTCGGCCATCTATGACACCTACCGGGATGACGAGCTCACGGCCTTCAAGCAGCGCGGCGGCAAGATGTTGTTCATCCACGGCATGTCCGACCCGATCTTCTCGGCCCTGGACACCATGGATTACTACGAACGCCTGGCGGCCAACAACGGCGGCATGGCGGCCACGCAGAGCTTTGCGCGCACCTTCCTGGTGCCCGGCATGAACCACTGCTCGGGCGGCCCGGCCACCGACAACTTTGATTCGATCCAGGCCATGGTGGACTGGGTAGAGAAGGGCGTGGCGCCCGACACCATCGCCGCCAAGGCACTGCCCGCCAACACCTTCATGCCCAACCGCACCCGGCCGCTGTGCGCCTACCCGCAGTTCGCCAAATACAAGGGCGCGGGCAATGTGGAGGACGCCAGCAGCTTTGTCTGCGCGGCAGAGTAACCCTGACCTGGGCTACTTGCGGGCAGTAGAGATAGAGGCAGGAGCGGGCAGTTGCAGCCGGGCCTCCTTCACCACCTGCACACAGTCGCGCAGGTGCTGTTCGCCCAGGTAGCGCAGCGTGGCGTAGCCCAAGGTGGCGGCCACGGCCTGGCCCGCCAGGGGCACGTACTTGGCCACCTGCTTGGTGGTCAGGCGCAGGCCCACTGTTTGCGCGGCGCGCAGCACCAGTTCACGCGTGATCAGCTTGCCGATCAGCACCGAACCGACCAGGCCTACGGCCTTTTGCACCTGTTCACGTTTGCTGGGGTCGAGCTGGTCGATCTGCCCGGCGGTCAGGCCAAATTCGGCGCTGATTTGCGGAATCAGCCGGGACAGCAGGGCCGCATCCACGGCCCAGTCGAGGCCCGGCACGGGCACCATGCTGGCGGCGGCGGCGACCAGGGCGCGCCGGTGCAGCAGCTTGCGGGCGCGCCGCACGGCGGCGGCCAGGTCCGGGTCACCGGCGGCCATCTGCGATGAGCTGGGCATGGGGCAGTCCAGTTTGGCGGTTTAGGACGACTTGCCCTTGACCAGGCCGTACACCACGAGCAGGACTACGGCGCCCAGCACCGAGGCGATCCAGCCGGCCGAGTCGCCCTGGGCATACCAGCCCATCGCCATGCCCACATAGCTGGCGAGGAAGGAACCCGCCACGCCCAGCAGCGCGGTCATGATCCAGCCCAATTTGTCATCCCCGGGCTTGATGGCGCGGGCAATGAAACCCACGACCAGACCGACCAGTAGCGTTCCCAGAATTGACAGCATGTTTCCCCTTTGTGAACTTGTGCGAGCTTGTTGGAGCTTGCGGATGGATGCGATGAAAGCGAACCGGGGAACTGTACCGAAGGGGCGGGAGCCCCTGCTGTCGGACAACACCCCCTGTGTGCGTCACCGGGGGGAGGTGGCGCCCGGCGGCGGTGAGTTCAAGGGGCGCTCGAACAGGCAGTGCCCGAAGCGGTGCGCGTGCAGGTCCATGCCCGAAATCTGGTAGCTGGTGCTGTCGCAGATGTAGCGGCCTGGTGGCAAGCCTGCGTGGGCGGCCTCCGTCAGCAGGATGTCGTTGGCACCGGCGATGTCCTCGCCGAGCTTGCAGGCGCAGTTCATCTCGGGGCCGAACAGGTCTTGCTGGGCGATGACCAGCGTGGGGCCAAAGCCAATGCCCGCGCTCACGTTCAGGATGCGTTCGGGCGGCAGCACGGTGTTCATGGCCTGCAGGGCGCGCAAGGTGTCCAGTGCGGCCTCCAGCGCCTGCTCGGGGCTGTTGAACACCGCAAACAGGTTGTCGGCCTCCTGTTTGATGATTTCGCCGCCATTGCCCCGGATGGCGGGGCGGGCCGCCTGCTCCATCTGGTGGATCATGGCCAGGAAATGGATGATGCCGTGGCTTTGCGTGATGCGCGAGAAGCCACACATGTCCAGCACCAGGATGGCCACGTTGCGCACAAAGGCCTGTTCGATGGCCGCGTCGATGCCAGCGGCGTTGGCGGGCGTCTGGTTGCGCTCGGCCAGCAGGCGCCGCAGGTAGTCCTTGTCGTGCGGGGCATGGGCCCCGGGTGGCGCAGAAGGGTGGTGCATGGCGGCGGTCTGTGGGTGGTGTCTGACATGGTAGCGCGGCACCTGCTGGCGGGGCAGGGGCCGGCTGCAAAACTACAGTGGGGTTTTCCGTGCCGCAGGGCCCGGTGGCGTGGCCTTCACAGGCTGCCCGCCGCCCCGGCCTGTCCCGATCCACCAAGAAAGGAAACTCCCATGACCTATCCACGTTGGACCCGCTCTGGTGCCGCCCTGGCGGCGGCTGCCTGCGCCTTGGGGGGCCTGCTGGCCCTGCCTACCGGGGCGCTGGCGCAATCGAAAGGCGATGAGGCCTCGCTGGCCCGGGGCGCCGTGCCGGACACCACACCCCAGCAGCGTTACCAGTCGGCCATCCGCGAAGCAGGGGGCGGGCTCAAGGTCAGCCTCGAGGAATGCCGGGCCATGGCCGCTGCAGAGCGCAAGGCTTGCGAGTCCCAGGCCCGCGCGCGTTACCAGGCCGACATGGCGGCCGCCAAGGCGCTACTGAAGGACCCGTCTGCCGGGCCGGTGAATGTGGTGGGAGGGCCGATCCGCAGCACCGAGACGGTGTACGAAATCAAGCCCTGATTCGCTCCCACTGCCCGCAGGCGATGGCGCAGCGGCGACTTACTGCGGCTGCGCTGCCTGGGCGCTGCTGGTGGCACCCTCGGTCGAGGTCACGCGGCGTGCGCCGTTGAAGCGGCGCTTCCAATAGGCAACGCCCATGTCCTCGACCCGGATCTCCGAGCCGCTGCGGGGGGAGTGGATGAACTTGTTGTCACCCACATAGATGCCCACATGGCTGAAATTGCGGCGCATGGTGTTGAAGAACACCAGGTCGCCCGGTTGCAGTTCTTTTTTGTCGATGACCTGGGTGGCAGCCGCCTGCTGGTCAGCGCGGCGGGGCAGCAGCAGGCCCACCGTCTGCTCGTACATGGCGCGCACAAAACCGCTGCAATCAAAGCCGGTTTCGGCGCTGTTGCCGCCCCGTTTGTAGGGCACGCCCAGGAAACCCATGGCGTTGACCACCAGTTCGGAGGCCTGACCGGCCACCGAGTGGGCCTTGTCGGCCATCTGGTGGCTCACGTTTTCCAGCCGTGTGAGCAGGCCTTTGTCGGCAAGCAAACGGTCCATATCGTCAGAATTGGCCGTCTGGGGGGCTGCCTGCGCGGTGGTGGCGCAGACCAGGAGGAGGAGGCAAAACCATCTGGACATGGGGGCGAAGGGTAACACGGTATGGTTGCTTATTAAAAATAAGCTGTTTTGCAAGCCATTGATTTGATTCAACTAAATGGCGATGGCCTGGCGCGGGGGCTGCAGCGCGGCGCGCTGGCGGGCTGTTTCGCCGCGCAGAGCTGGTGGCTGCGCGCCCTTGTCTGCCTTTCCTGGGGACGGAGGATTTTTGCGATGGACTTCATGAAAAAATCGGCCTTTCGGCGCACCAGGAAAGCCCAAGTAGCTATGGTTTTTATAGCTTTTGGCTGTGCGGCCAGCAGCAGTGCCCAAAACACCGGGCCAGCCGTCTCGCTGGTCCCGGTGGCCACCGGGCTGGCCAACCCCTGGGC
>NZ_JBWKZU010000100.1:0-12938 GCF_059424825.1 Acidovorax sp. GW101-11A03
GCGCCAGCGCGTGGCCCTGGCGCGTGCGCTGGTGCACGACCCGCGCCTGCTGCTGCTCGACGAACCCCTGGGCGCGCTCGACGCGCTCACCCGCATCGAGATGCACCGCCTCATCGAAGGCCTGTGGCGCCAGTCGGGCTTCACCGCGCTGCTGGTCACCCACGACGTGCAAGAGGCCGTGGCCCTGGCCGACCGCGTGATCCTGATCGAAGACGGCCAGATCGCGCTGGACCAGCGCATCGACCTGCCACGCCCGCGTGTGCATGGCGAGGCCGCCTTTGCGCAGCTGGAAAAACGCATCCTCGACCGCGTGCTGCAAAAGCCCGATGTGGAGCCCACCCCCGAACCCACCTGGCCCGGCGTGCCTGCGCATGGGCTGCGCTGGGCAGTGTGAATGAAAGAAGCACCCCCTGAGTCGCTTCGCGCCTTCCCCCTCTCCTTCGGGAGGGGAACGCCACCGGTGGCCTGGCAAAGCCAGTTCCACGGTGGCACTGGCCTGTAGAGCGCCAGTTCCGAGCGCAGCGTTCAACGCTGAGTGATCCGGATTCCCTCATTGTTTTCGTCAACGGACTTTTTTAGGAGAACCCCATGTCCATCCAAGCCATCAACGTTCGCAACCAGTTCAAGGGCAAAGTGCGCGAGATCATTCGCGGCGATGTTGTTTCCGAGGTCGATGTCGAAACCCCCTGGGGCATCGTCACTTCCGTCATCACCACCCGCTCGGTGGACGACCTGGGCCTGGTCGTCGGCTCCGACGTGGTCGCGCTGGTCAAGTCCACCGAGGTGTCCATCGCCAAGCTGTGATCTATTTTTTTGACCAAATAGGCAGCTACCGCCCTTTGGATAAGCGCAAGATGCTATTGAAAGCGTAGCAAATATCACCACAAGCCAAATCGGCTTGTACTGCGCACTTCACCCCTCAGGCCTCGGTACGAGGCCTGAGTTTTTGGTGCTGACGCGGTATATGGCTGGCATGGCGCATCTGCGGGGGCTGCTTGCCAGTGCGCCTGATAAAATGTATGATGCGTGTCATGCGAAATAAACAGCCCAGCGCCCGAGCCGCCGCCAAGGAAGCGACCCATGAGCGCATCGTGTCGGTGGCCGCGCGGGCGATCCGTCGCAACGGCTACCACGGCACCGGGGTGGCAGACATCATGAAGGAGGCGGGCCTCACGCATGGCGGCTTCTATGCGCACTTCGAATCCCGCGAGGCCATGCTGGCCGAAGCGGCAATGCAGGCCTGTGCCCAGTCTGTGGCCACAGTGGCCGGCGCTGTGGCGGGGGAGCCCGCCTCGCAGGCGATGGCCACCGTGCTCAAGGCCTATCTCTCGCGCCAACATGTCGAAAGCGTAGAAACAGGTTGCCCCCTGGCTGCACTGGGCTCTGAAACCTCGCGCCAGTCGCCCGAAGTGCGGCGCGTCTCCACCCGGCACATCAAGGAAATGGTGGATCTGATTGCGCGCCAGTCGCCGCAATGGGGCCAGCCGGAAACACACGAGCAAGCGCTCGTCACCCTGTCCACCATGGTGGGCGCTTTGGTGCTTGCCCGTGCGGTGGACGACGTTGCGCTGTCCGACAACCTGCGCGAGGCTGCGCTCAAGCACCTGTTGCCTGCGGAAACGGACTGACGCAAACCCACTCA
Source organism: Acidovorax sp. GW101-11A03 (assembly GCF_059424825.1). Lineage (NCBI taxonomy): Bacteria > Pseudomonadati > Pseudomonadota > Betaproteobacteria > Burkholderiales > Comamonadaceae > Acidovorax > Acidovorax sp. GW101-11A03. The sequence goes on from NZ_JBWKZU010000100.1 coordinate 1,643, forward strand.
TCAAGCGCTCTTCTTGACGGCGATCTTCGTGCAATGGCACGCATTTTTTTGGTCTTTGCATATGATGATCATCATTTTAAAGTTTCAACCCTGGCCTCCAACCCCCATCGCGCCTGTTCAGACCCTGTGGCTTGGCCACGCAGCCGCGCCAACCCTGGCCGCAAAGGAAACCCCATGAAGGCGTTTGTTCTGGATCGTTACGCAAAAAAGGGCGTGCTCAGGCCCGCCGAAGTCCCTGCGCCCTCGTTGGGCGACGACGAGGTGCTGGTGGAGGTGCATGCAGCGGGCGTCAATCCGCTCGACGCCAAAATCCGGGACGGAGAGTTCAAGCTCATCCTGCCCTACAAGATGCCGCTCATCCTTGGGCATGACGTGGCGGGCGTGGTGGTGCGGGTGGGGCCGCGCGTGCGGCAGTTCAAGCCTGGCGATGAGGTCTATGCCCGGGCGGACGACTTTCACATCGGTACTTTTGCGGAACTTATCGCGGTCAAGGAGTCTTCGCTGGCCTTCAAGCCCCGCAGCCTGACCATGGAAGAGGCGGCTTCGATCCCGTTGGTGGCTCTGACGGCATGGCAGGCCCTGGTCGAGAAGGCCCAGGTCAGGAAAGGGCAGAAGGTCTTCATCCAGGCGGGCTCGGGCGGGCTGGGCAGCATCGCCATCCAGCTGGCCAAGCACCTGGGCGCCACAGTGGCCACCACCGCCAGCGCGGGCAATGCCGCACTGGTCCAAAGCCTGGGCGCCGATGTGGTCATCGACTACCGCCAGCAGGACTTTGAAGACGTGCTGCGCGACTACGACATGGTGCTGCACAGCCAGGACGGCAAAGCGCTGGCCAAGTCCCTGCGCGTGCTCCAGCGCGGCGGCCAACTCGTCTCTGTCTCGGGCCCGCCCGACCCCGCATTTGGCGAAGCCATTCGCGCCCCGGGCTTTTTGCGGATGGTGTTTCGCCTGTTGAGCGCAGGTACCCGGCGCCGCGCCCGGGCGCTGGGCGTTGGCTACGGGTTCCTGTTCATGCGGGCACAGGGTAGCCAGCTGCAAGAGATCGCGCGCCTGATCGACGCCGGGGCCATTCGCCCGGTGATCGACAAGGTGTTTGCCTTTGACGCCACCAACGAAGCCATCGCCTACGTGGACACCGGCCGTGCCAAGGGCAAGGTCGTGGTCAAGGTGCGCTGAGCCGTTTGTTGGCAACCATCCGCCCCACCGATTGCTCGCTGCGCACCCATCCCTCGCACGTCTTGCCCGCACTTTCTCGTTCATCCCGTTCATTCCCGTTCATTCCCGTTCATTCCCGTTCATTCCCGTTCATTCCCGTTCATTCCCGTTCATTCCCGTTCATTCCCAACCCACCCCTGGAGATTCCCATGAAGATCGAAAACGCAGTTGTCCTCGTCACCGGCGCCAATCGCGGCATTGGCCTGGCTTTTGTCCGCGAGCTGCTCGCACGCGGTGCGCGCAAGGTCTACGCCGCTGCGCGTGACCCTTCCACCATCGCCCCGCAACCAGGCGTGCAGGCCTTGCGCCTGGACGTCAACAACCCCGAGGAGGTGGCGGCCGCTGCCGCGCTGGCGTCCGATGTGACCCTGGTTATCAACAACGCAGGCATCGCACAGCCCGGCGGCTTCATGGCGGCCGACAGTGAAGAGGTCATGCGCCGCATTTTTGAGACCAACGTCTTTGGCGTGCTGCGTGTCAGCAAGGACTTTGCGCCCGTGCTGAAGGTCAACGGTGGTGGGGCGTTGCTCAACGTGCTGTCTGTAGCATCGTGGGTGAATGGCGGCGAGCTGGCTGCGTACTCGGCCAGCAAGTCTGCCGCCTGGTCTCTCACCAACGCACTGCGCCACGAGCTGGCTGCGCAAAAAACCCAGGTACTGGGGCTGCACATGGCGTATGTGGATACCGACCTCACGCGCGGCTTTGACGTGCCCAAGACCAGCCCGGTTCAGATCGTGCAGCGTGCTCTGGATGGCCTGGAAGCGGGCGCAGACGAGGTGCTGGCCGATGAGCTCACGCAACACGTCAAGCTCGCGATGACGGCCACGCGGCCCAGCTACCTGCCGCAGCCTGCCTGAAAAGCCAGCGCAGAGGCTGCCCGGCAGGCGTGATGCGCTGGCCCCGTCGGGCCCTGAGAACGTGTTGACGATCTTTTCGGGGCCGCGTTGGAGTGCAATCGGGATGGGTGGATGCTTCGGATGCGCCGCATGGGCTCGTGCCCATGCAAGCAGCCGGGGCGTTCAATCGCCCGATTTCACTCCAACCCTTCGGGCAAGTGCCTTGCCGGGCGGTCTGCGGCGTTGCGGCGCTTGTGGATAGCCGGGCTATCAACAGCGCACCGCGCCTTGCATCCCATCCCGGGAAGGTACTTGCGCGGCCCCGAAAAGATCGTCAACACGTTCTGAGCATCAGGCTGCCTTGGCGAGTGGTGTGGCGTACCGGCTGGCGGGGCGCGACAGCCCCAGGTTCTCGCGCAGCGTGCGGCCTTCGTACGCGGTGCGGAACAGGCCGCGCCGTTGCAGCTCGGGCACCACCAGATCCACAAACTCGTTGAGCGACTGTGGCAGCACCGGCGGCATCACGTTGAAGCCGTCGGCAGCGCCGTTTTCAAACCATTCCTGCATGCGGTCGGCAATGGTCTCGGGCGTGCCCACGACCACCCAGTGGCCGCGCGCACCGGCCAGGTATTCGTACAGCTGGCGCACGGTGTACTTCTCGCGCCGGGCCAGCTCTAGCACCACGTGCGCGCGGCTGTTGATGCCCTTGGGCGGCTCGGGGATGTAGGGCGGCGGCGCGTCCAGGTTCCATTGCGTGAGGTCTTCGCCGGGCCAGAAGGGTGCCAGCGTGGCCAGGCCCACGCTGGGGTGGATCAGCGCCTGCAGCTCGGCCCAGCGGGCCTGGGCTTCTTCGTCCGTGCGGCCGATCACCGGGGAGATGCCGGGCAGCACCAGCAGCTCTTCGGGCCGACGGCCGTACTTGGCCATGCGGCCCTTCACATCCTTGTAGAACGCTTGCGCCTCGGCCAGGCTGGTCCAGGCGGTGAAGATGGCCTCGGCCGTGGCGGCGGCCAGCTCCTTGCCGTCTTCGGACGAACCCGCCTGCACGATGACCGGGTGGCCCTGGGGCGAGCGCTCGATGTTGAGCGGGCCCTGCACCTTGAGGTGCTTGCCGATGTGGTTCAAGGTGTGCAGCTTGTCGGGGTCGAAATACACGCCGCTGGCCTTGTCGCGGCGGAAGGCGTCGTCGTCAAAGCTGTCCCACAGGCCTTTGACCACGTCCACGAACTCGTGGGCGCGTTCATACCGCAACGCGGGGTCGGGGTGGGCATCCAGTCCAAAGTTGCCATGCACGTTCTCGGCACTGGTGGTCACTACGTTCCAGGCCGCGCGGCCCTTGCTGATGTGGTCGAGCGAAGCGAACTTGCGTGCCAGCAGGTAGGGGTCTTCGTAGGTGGTGGATGCCGTGGCCACAAAGCCGATGTGCTTGGTGACGGCAGACAGCGCCGCCCACAGCGTGACGGGCTCGAAGTGCGAGATGCGCCCCTGGCGGCTGAAGGACTCGCGGTCGCCCTTGTGCCATACGCCCGGGCTGTCGGCCACAAACACCTGGTCGAACAGGCCGCGCTCGGCCGTTTGCGCCACCTCGATGTAATGGTCGATGTTCACGCCCGAATCGGCCTGCGAGCCGGGGTGGCGCCACGCGGCGACATGGTGCCCCGTGGCCATGATGAAGGCGCCGAGGCGCAGTTTGCGTGGGGTTTCAGGTTGGGTCATAAGAATGTCGATGGTTTGAATCAAGCGCGCGGCCTGCGATACCGGCGCGGCCCAGGCCCGTGCACCCGTGGAACCGGCTTTGCCGGGCCTCCGGGTGCGTCCCCCCCGGGGGATGGCGCCGAAGGCGACTCAGGGGGTTACTCCGTGATAGTGATGCGATGCAGCTTGCGGTGCTGTGGGAAGAAGTCGCCCACCGCGTAGTGCTGGGTGGAGCGGTTGTCCCACACGGCCAGCGTGCCCGGCGCCCAGCGCAGGCGGGCCTGGAACTCGGGCACCTGCGGCAGGGCAAACAGCTGGGTCAGCAGCGCGTCGCTCTCCACACGCGACAGGCCCTTGATGTGGCTGGTGAAGGTGGAGTTCACATACAGCACCTTCTTGCCGGTGACGGGGTGCACGCGCACCACCGGGTGCTCCACCGGCGGGTACTTGGCGCGGGCGGCTTTCAGCTCGTCGCCGCTCGCGTCCTTGCGCAGCAGGTACTCGGTCCAGCCGCTGATCTCCCAGGTGTGCACGGCCGTGAGCGTCTCCAGATACGCCTGGAAGGCGGGCGGCAGGCTGGCGTAGGCGGCGGTGAGGCTGGCCCACAGCGTGTCGCCTCCGCTCGCCGGGATCACCTGCGCATACAGGCTGGTGCCCAGCGGTGGCTGCTCGCGCCAGGTGATGTCGGCGTGCCAGTTGCTCGACGCCTTGGGGCGCTCGGCCGTGCTTTCCACGATCTCGATCTCGGGGTGGTTCTCCAGCCGGGGGAAGAACGCCTTGACCTCGGCCACGTTGCCAAAGCTGCGGGTGAAGTCCACCTGCTGCTGTGGCGTGATGTGCTGGTCGCGGAAGAACAGCACCTCGTGCAGGGCCAGTGCCTGGCGCAGCTCGGCCTGCGTGGTGGCATCGAGTGGCTGGCGCAGGTCCAGGTCGTGGACCACGGCGCCGATGGTGGGGGTGTAGGGCTCGACCGCGAAGCGGGTGAAGGTGGGGTGCAAGTCGTTGAGGTTGGACATGGTGCTGCTTTCTGAAACGAAGGTGGATGAAAGAGAACGCCCATGGGATTGGGACAGCGCATGCGCAGCGCATCAACGAAGCAGTTCGTATATGGATAGTCGGAAATCCGCGCTCTGCAGCGGCGTGTGGGGTGCCTGGCGCACCCAAATTTGCATATCTGTTTTTGGTCGTTGGTGGCGCTGCCTGGCCTGCCTAGAGTGGCTGTCAATCCATGACAACAAGCACGAAAGGTCCACACATGAATAGAACGCTATGGAGCGCAGCGCTTCGCAGGGCGGCAGCGGGAACGGCAATGGCTTTGGGCCTGTGGGTGGGCAGTGCCGCCGCGCAGGCACCCGAGCCGCTGAAGGTCATCCGCATCGGGATTGCCACTGGCGGCGTGGGCAGCGACCCGGTGCGCCATGGCGGCACATCGGCCGCGCTGGCCTACACCGATGGCGCGCTGGAAGAAGAGTTCAGGAAGGATGGCGTGAAGGTGCAGTGGACCTTCTTCAAAGGCGCGGGCCCTGCTGTGAACGAGGCGCTGGTCAACAAGCAGCTGGACTTTGCCTGGCAGGGCGACCTGCCCTCCATCGTGCACCGGGCCAGCGATGTGAAGACCAGGATCATCCTGGGCAGCGGCGTGCGCAACGGCCTGTACCTGGCCGTGCCGCCCGACTCGCCCATCCGCCGCCTGGAAGACCTCAAGGGCCGCAAGGTGGCGGTGTTCAAGGGCACCAACCTGCACCTGGCGGCGGTGCGGGCGCTGGCCGACAAGGGTCTGAGCGAACGCGATGTGAAGCTGGTGAACCTGGACTTCCCGAGCGCCGACGCCGCGTTGGTCAGCAGGGACATCGATGCCGCCTTTGGCTACGTGGGCCTTTTCAAGCTGCGCGACCAGGGGTTGGCCAAGGTGGTGTGGTCGGCGGCGGAAGACTCGTTCAAGTACACGCGCCAGACAGTGCTGCTGGTCACCGACGACTTCGCTGCGCGCCACCCCCAGGCGGTGCACCGGGTGGTGAAGACCGTGGTGCGCTACGCCCACAAATACTCCGACGAAGACCGCCGCGCCGATTTGTTTGCGCAATGGGGCAAGGCCGAGTACCCCGAGAAGGTGTGGCGTGAAGACTTCATCGGCCAGCCGTTGCGCGTGCGCCTGTCGCCGTTGCTCGACCCCTTCCTGGTGGCACGCTACAAGGACGCGGCCGACGAGGCCCACAAGCTCAAGCTCATCCGCAAGAAGCCCGAGATCGACAGCTGGTTTGACCGCCGCTACCTGAACGCAGCGCTTAAGGAGTTGAAGCTGGAGGGCTACTGGCCTGTGTACGCAGCCAATGGCGACTTGGCTGCTGCGCCTTGAATCTGGAGCCGGGTTCTGTACCCGGGCTGGAAGGGGGAGGGCAGGCGAAGCGCCGCCCTTTTTGACCCGCCCGCGCGTTGGAGCGCGGCGGGTTTTTTTGCGTCTGCCCGGGGGCGCCTCATAACCCCCGCGCCGCAGTTCATGCCGCAAACATCTTTGTCATTGCATATGAGTATTAACCATTTATTTTTATAACAAACGTCTTTTACATTCCTTTTGGTTGTTATTGATGGTGTGCAGCTCGCCCCGTGGGCCGCAGTGCCGCCACACGAAAAAAGGACATGTAAAAGATGGCGATACCCGCACTGAACGCTGCCGGGCCCGGGTTGGCAGCGGCCCCGGCGCCCCGGGCCCCAGCCGCCCCGGCCACCCCCCAGAGCTCTCCACGGGCCTGGGCCTGGCGCTGGCTCTGGGCCTGGCCGTTTCCGCTGGCCGTGCTGGCGCTGTGGCAGCTCTCGGCCGTGTGGGGCTGGGTGCCTGAGCAGGTGCTGCCGCCGCCCGCCGCCGTGTTCAAGGTGTTTGCCGAGCTGCTGGCCAGCGGCGAGCTGTGGGACCACCTCGCCATCAGCATGGTGCGTGTGGCTGGGGGCTTTGGCATCGGCCTGGTGCTGGGGCTGCTGCTGGGCGGGGCCATGGGTCTGTCGCCCACCTTCCGCGACTACGTGTTCCCACTGTTCAAGGCCTTCAGCCAGGTGCCGGTGATTGGCTGGCTGCCGTTGCTGATCCTGCTGGTGGGCATTGACGAGGGGCTGAAGTTCTTGTTGATTGCCAAGGCCGCGCTGGTGCCCGTGGCCATCAACACCTGCCAGGGCATCGAGAACGTGCCGAACCGCCTGGTGGAGGTGGCGCGGGTGTACGGCTACACCCGCTGGCAGATGCTGCGCAAGGTGGTGTTTCCGGCGGCCACCGCGCCCATCTGGAATGGGGTGCGCTATGGCCTCACCCACGCCTGGCTGGCGCTGGTGGTGGTGGAGCTGCTCGCGTCTTCCGAGGGCATCGGCTTTTTGATCGTCTACGGCCGCCAGCTCTTTCAGCTGGACGTGGTGCTGGCCGCTGTGGTGGCCGTGGGCATCGTCGGCTTTTTCATCGACAAGCTGCTGGCCGTGACCGAGTCCTGGCTGTTGCGCTGGCGCAAGCCGGGGCTGTGAGGGCGCGCCAATGTCTGTGAACAACGTTTTTCAACGGGTGCCCCGGCGCCTGCGGGGCTGGGTGCTGCCTGCGGTCATCTTGCTGGTGTGGTGGGCTGCAGTGGCGGGGGGCTGGTCCACCTCGCCGCTGCTGGTGTCGCCTGCTGCCGTGTGGCAGCGCGGCGTGGCCCAGGTTGCCAGCGGCGAGCTGTGGGTGGCCCTGTCGGCCAGCCTCTGGCGCATGGGCTGGGGTTTTGCCATCGGCGCCGCTGCCGGGCTGGCCGTGGGCGCGCTGCTGGGCTGGTCGCGCTGGGCCGAGCGGCTGGTGGGCCCGTCGTTCCACACGCTCAAGCAGATCTCGCTGTTTGCGTGGATTCCGATGCTGTCCATGTGGTTCGGCCTGGGCGATGCATCCAAGGTGGCGTTTGTGGCCCTGGCTGCGTTCTTCCCCGTGGTGCTCAACACCTTTGAAGGCCTGCGCAGCGTGCCGCGCGAATACCTGGAGGTGGCCCGTGTGTACGAGTTCAGCGTGGCCCAAACGCTGGCCCGCGTGGTGGCCCCTGCGGCTGCGCCCTCGCTGTTCACCGGCATCCAGCTGTCGCTGATCTACGCCTGGCTGGCCACGCTGGGGGCCGAGTACCTGCTGGCCTCCGGCAAGGGCCTGGGCAACACGCTCATCGACGGGCGCGAGCATTTCTGGATGGACCTGGTGCTGTTTGGTGTGGTGGTGATCGGCCTGGTGGGCTTTGCACTGAACTGGGTGCTGGCCGCTGCAGAACGGCGTTTGCTGGCATGGCGGGATCGCACCGTAGCGAAGTACTGAAACAAACAAGGAAGAAGAACATGGCACATGCAGGCACCCTGGACATCCGGGGTTTGAACAAGCAATACGAAGTGCGCGGCGAAGCGCTGCCCGTGCTGCAGGACATCCACCTCACCATCGAGCCCGGCGCGTTCGTGAGCATCGTCGGGTCGAGCGGCTGCGGCAAGTCCACGCTGCTGCGCCTGGTCATCGGGCTGGAGGGCGACTACCAGGGCGAGATCCTGCTCAATGGCCAGCGCATTGCTGGCACCAGCCTGAACCGGGGCATCGTGTTCCAGGAGCACCGGCTGTTCCCCTGGCTCACGGTCGAGAAGAACGTGGCCCTGGGCCTGCTCAACTCCAATCTGACCGAAGGCATGCAGCGCGCCACCGTGCGCGAACACATCGAGCTGGTGGGGCTCTCGGGGTTTGAGAAGGCCTACCCGCACCAGCTGTCGGGCGGCATGTCGCAGCGCGTGGCGATTGCGCGGGCGCTGGTCAACCGGCCCGACATCCTGCTGCTGGACGAACCCTTTGGCGCGCTCGACGCCATGACCCGTGCCCACCTGCAGCAGGAGCTGCTGCGCATCTGGCAGCAAGAGGGCATCACCATGATCCTGGTGACGCACGACGTGGAGGAAGCCGTGTTCCTCGGCGACCAGGTGGTGGTGATGGAGCCGCGCCCCGGCCGCATCCGCCGCGTGGTGCCGGTGGACCTGCCACACCCGCGCGAGCGCACCTCGTTTGCCTTTGCTGCCGCCAAAGAAGCCGTGATGCACGAGTTTGCAGGCCATCCGGCTGCCGAACTGGCCGAGCCACCGCTCAAGCGCGGCGAGCCGCTGGCGCCTGCATCGCAGTGGCAGTTTGCCGTCTGAACCCCACCCGTTGTTCCCTTGCGATTTTTTCCTTGAATTTTTCCCCCTTGATTCCGGAGCTTTCCATGACGCAAAAAACCACAGGCTTCCTCTCTACCCGCCGCACCCTGCTGCTCACCGGCGCAGCCGCGCTGGCCGCCCCTGCATTCGTGCGCGCCCAGGCATCGGCCAAGGTCATCCGTATCGGTTCGCCCGACCTGGGCACCGCAGGCAAGCCATCGCCAGGCAGCAGCGCGCTGGCGGTGGCGCATGCCAACCGCTGGCTCGAAGAAGAATTTGCCAAGGACGGCATCACCGTGGACTGGAAGTTCTTCCGGGGCGCAGGCCCGGCCGTGGCCGAGGCCCTGGCGGCCAAGCAGCTCGATGTGGTGTTCCTGGGCGACCTGGCATCGGCCATCGGCCGTTCGCGCGGGCTGCCCACGCGCTACCTGTTGCCCACCGGCCGGGGCTCCAACAGCTACCTGGCCACGGCGCCGGGCGTCAAGATCACCAGCGTGGCCGAGCTCAAGGGCCGCAAGGTGTCGGTGCTCAAAGGCACGGCCTACCAGCGTCCGTTTGACAACCTGCTGGCCACCGCCGGGCTCACCGAAAAAGACGTCAAGCTCATCAACCTGGACTGGCCCAGCTCCAAGGCCGCCGTGGTGGCGGGCGAGATCGACGCCACTTTTGGCGGGTCGGACCTGTTCCTGCTGCGCGACAAGGGCGTGACCATCCCGATCAGCACCAAGGGCCGGGGCCCCGACTTCACCATCAACGCTGGCGTGCTGGCCACGCAGGACTTCATCACCACCCAGCCGCAATGGGCGCAGCGCCTGGTCAACCAGGTGGTGCGCGGCGCGCACTGGGCATCGCAAGAGGCCCACCGCGAGGCCTACATCAAGCTGGTGGTGGAGCACAGCGGCGCGCCAGAGACGGGCGTGCGCGCCGAGTTCGAGGGCGAGACCCTGGCCTCGCGCTTCTCGCCGCTCATCGACGAGGCGCTGGTGGCGGGCTACCAGGGCGTGGTCAACGACGGGCTCAAGCTCGGCATCCTGCGCCAGGGTTTTGATGTGCACGCCTGGTTCGAGCCGCGCTTTGTGCAGCAGGCGGTGCGTGACCTCAAGCTCGAACGCTTCTGGAGCCCGCTGGACGCACAGGGCAAGGCCAAGGGGGCGGCATGAGCACCACCGCCAACAACAGCACCGTTGCGCAAGCACCCAACATCGTCTTCATCCTGGCCGACGACCTGGGCTGGGCCGACCTGAGCGTGTACGGCCAGGCCGACTTCACCACGCCCCACCTGGATGCGCTGGCGGGCGAGGGCGTGCGCTTCACCCAGGCCTATGCCAACTCGGCCGTGTGCTCGGCCACGCGGTTTGCGCTCATCACCGGGCGCTACCAGTACCGCCTGCGCGGCGGGCTGGAGGAACCCCTGGTGCGCAAGGCCCATGTGCACGGCCTGCCGCCCGAGCACCCCACGCTGCCTTCGCTGCTGCGCGACGCGGGCTATGACACCGCCCTCATCGGCAAGTGGCACCTGGGCAGCCTGCCCACGTTCGGCCCGCTCAAGAGCGGCTACGACCGCTTCTTTGGCAACTACGGCGGCGCCATCGACTACTTCACGCACAAGCCCGGCGTGGGCGATGCCGTGGCGCGCGATTTGTACGAAGGCGAGGTGCCGGTCGAGCGCGTGGGCTACTACACGCAGCTGCTGGCCGACGAGGCGACGCAATGGATTGGCGAGCGCAGTGCGGCCAAGCCGTTCTTTCTGTCGCTGCACTTTACCGCGCCCCACTGGCCCTGGGTGGGGCCCGAGGACGAAGAAATCTCGCTGGGCCTGAAAGACCTCTTTCACTACGACGGCGGCAACCTGGCCACCTATGCGCGCATGGTGCGTTCGCTCGACAAGGCCGTGGGCCAGGTGCTGGACGCCCTGAAGGCACAAGGCCTGGCCGACAACACCATTGTTGTCTTCACCAGCGACAACGGCGGCGAGCGCTTTTCCAAGACCTGGCCCTTCACCGGCCAGAAGACCGAGCTGCTCGAAGGCGGGATCCGCGTGCCCACGCTGCTGCGCTGGCCTGTGCGCATCGCACCACAGGTGAGCGAGCAGGTCACCGCCACCATGGACTGGCTGCCCACGCTGCTGGCGGCCGCATGCGTGGCCCCATCGGCCGACTACCCGCCCGACGGCGAGAACATCCTGCCCGTGCTGGAGGGCCACGCGCCCGCGTACCCGCGCACCCTGTTCTGGCGCTACAAGTCGCAGCGCCAGCGGGCCGTGCGCGAAGGGCGCTACAAATACCTGCGCATCAATGACAACGAGTTCCTCTTTGATGTGGAAGACGACACGCTGGAGCGCGCCAACCTGCGCGACAAGCACCCCGAAGTCTTCGAACGCCTGCGTGCAG
>NZ_JBWKZU010000101.1:0-12199 GCF_059424825.1 Acidovorax sp. GW101-11A03
GGGCTGGCCACGCTGCCGGTGTCCAGGTGGTCGCGGCCGATCACGATGGGGGCCTTCAGCTCGCCGTTCTTCACCATCTCGTTGAAGGCCAGGCCCGCAATGTGGCGCTCGCCCAGGCCCAGCCAGCAGATGCGCGCGGGCAGGCCCTGGAAGGCAATGCGCTCGCCCGCCATGTCGAGCCAGCGGTGCACGTGCTTGTTCTCGGGGAACAGCTCCTTGATCTTGGCGTCGGTCTTGCGGATGTCTTCAGGGTCGCCCGACAGGGCCACCCAACGGAACGGGCCCTTGCCTTCGCAGAACAGCGGGCGGATATAGGCGGGCACAAAGCCGGGGAAGTCGAATGCGTCCTTCACGCCTTCGTCAAACGCCACCTGGCGAATGTTGTTGCCGTAGTCCACCACCGGGATGCCCATGTGCTGGAAGTCGAGCATGGCCTGCACGTGCACGGCGCAGGACTTGGCTGCCGCCTTCTTCAGCACCTCGTGCTGCGTCACGTCCTGCTGCGCGGAGCGCCACTGCGCCACCGTCCAGCCAGCGGGCAGGTAGCCGTTGACGAGGTCGTGGGCCGAGGTCTGGTCGGTCACCAGGTCGGGCTTCAGCCCCCCCGCCTTGGCGCACTTCACCAGCTCGGGCAGGATCTCGGCCGCATTGCCCAGCAGCGCGATGGAGATGGCTTCCTTGGCCGCCGTGTGCTGGCGGATGAGTTCGATGGCGTGGTCGATGTCGCGCGCCTGCTTGTCCACATAGCGCGTGCGCAGGCGGAAGTCGATGCTGCTTTGCTGGCATTCGATGTTGAGCGACACAGCTCCCGCAAACGTGGCGGCCAGCGGCTGCGCGCCGCCCATGCCGCCCAGGCCAGCGGTCAGTATCCACTTGCCTTCTAGCGAGCCGCCGTAGTGTTTGCGCCCGGCTTCGGCAAAGGTTTCGTACGTGCCCTGCACGATGCCCTGCGTGCCGATGTAGATCCAGCTGCCCGCCGTCATCTGGCCGTACATGAACAGGCCCTTCTGGTCGAGCTCGCTGAAGTGCTCCCAGTTGGCCCACTTGGGCACGAGGTTGGAGTTGGCCAGCAGCACGCGCGGCGCATTGGCGTGGGTCTTGAACACGCCCACAGGCTTGCCGGACTGGATGAGCAGGGTCTCATCGTCGTTCAAGTCCTTGAGCGAGGCCAGGATCTGGTCAAAACACTGCCAGTTGCGCGCGGCACGGCCGATGCCGCCGTACACCACCAGGTCCTGCGGACGCTCGGCCACCTCGGGGTCGAGGTTGTTCTGGATCATGCGGTAGGCCGCCTCGGTGAGCCAGCTCTTGCAGGTGAGCTGGCTGCCGCGCGGCGCACGGATCACGCGGCTGGCGTCGTGGCGGGGGTCGGTGTTGGAGGCGGCGGCGATGATGGCGTCGTTGGCGTTCATGGTGGGCTCCTGTGAATCAGTGGGTGTGCGTGGAAAAAATCAGGCGAAGCTGGGCAGGCATTGCGTGAGCGCGGCAGGCCAGGTGGACTGCTGGGCCCAGGCGCGCATGGCTTCGATATCGGGGGCGAGGTAGCGATCCTGTTCCAGATAGGCCACGCGCTCGCGGATGGCGGCGAACTGATCTTCAATGAGGGATGAGGACTTCAGGGACCGGTCGAATTCCATGCCTTGCGCGGCGGCCATGGCCTCGATGCCGACCATCACGGCCGCATTGCGCACCATGTCGCCCAGGCGGCGCGCGCCGTAGGTGGCCATGGAGACATGGTCTTCCTGGTTGGCTGATGTGGGCAGGCTGGTCACGCTGCTGGGGTTGGCCAGGCACTGGTTCTCGGCCGCCAGCGCGGCGGCGGTGACCTGCGCGATCATGAAGCCGGAGTTCACGCCGCTGTCGCGGATCAGGAACGCAGGCAGGCCCGAGAGGCCCGGGTCCAGCAGCAGCGACAAGCGGCGTTCGGAAATCGCACCGATCTCGGCGACGGCCAACGCAATGATGTCGGCCACAAAGGCGACGGGCTCGGCGTGGAAGTTGCCGCCGGAGATCACGTCGCCGTTGTCAAACACCAGGGGGTTGTCCGACGCGGCGTTCGCCTCGATGGTCAACACGCGCGCGGCGTGGTGCAGGTTGTCCAGGCACGCGCCCATCACCTGCGGCACACAGCGGATGGAATACGGGTCTTGCACGCGGCCGCAGTTCGGGTGCGAGGGGTCGATGGCGCTGCCATCCAGCAGCGCACGAACGGCAGCAGCCACGGCAATCTGCCCGGTCTGCCCCCGTGCTTCATGAATACGTGCGTCAAACGGCTTGACCGAGCCCTTGATGGCTTCGAGCGACAGGCAACCCGCGACCAGTGCGGCAGCAAACACGCTCTCGGCGCCAAACAAACCGGCCAGCGCCAGCGAGGTGGACACCTGCGTGCCGTTGAGCAGCGCCAGCCCTTCCTTGGGGCCCAGCACAAACGGCTGCAGGCCGATGGAGCGCATGGCCTCGGCACCGGGCACCACCTTGCCGTCCACCTTGGCCAGCCCTTCGCCAATCAGCACGCAGGCCATGTGCGCCAGCGGCGCCAGGTCGCCGGATGCGCCCACCGAGCCCTTGGCCGGAATAACGGGAAGCACGTTGGCGTTGGCCAGCGCCAGCAGCGCGTCCACCAGCTCGGGCCGCACGCCCGAGTGGCCGCGCGCCAGGCTCACGGCCTTGGTCGCGAGGATGAGGCGCACCACATCGTCGGGCAGAGGGTCGCCCGTGCCCACGCTGTGCGACAGCACCAGGTTGCGCTGCAGCTCGGCCAGCCGGTCGTGCGCAATCTTGGTGCTGGCCAGCTTGCCGAAGCCGGTGTTGATGCCATAGACGACCTGGTCTTCATCGACGATGCGCTGCACCGTGGCCAGGGACTTCTGCAAACCCGCGCGGGCCGAGGCATCCAGCACCAGTTGCACGGGGCCAGCATGGATGCGGCGCAGCTCTGCCAGCGTGACGCTGCCGGGGTGCAGGGTGATGGGAGATGCGTTCTGTGTCATGGCGTTGATCCTGTATATACAAGTAGGTACAAGCGAAAAAATTCTGAGCTTTTGGCGAAAAACTTTCAACCGGCGACGGGGTTACCGTCGGCGCGGAAGCGGCTGCCCAGGCGGTAACGGGTAGCGGGGTGCAGGCAGCGCACCACGGTGATCGGCACGCCGCGCGACCAGGTGCGGCGGGTGAGCAGCAGGCAGGGTTCCTGCGGAGACATCTCCAGCAGCGTGGCCTGCTCGGCGGTGGGCATGACGGCGTCGACCACATGCTCGATCTGGTCGAACGGCACGTTGCGCACCAGGTATTCGGAAGGTTGCAGCTGCGTGAAGTCCTGCGCGGCAAACTGGGGCACTTGGCGTGGGTTCACGTGGCGGTCTTCCAGCTGCACGGGCAGGCCGTCTTCGCGGTGGATGCACAGCGAGTGGAACACCGACTCACCCGTGCGCAGGTCCAGCGCGGCGGCCACCTCCAGCGTGGCGGAGGTGCGCTCCACCGTCAGCACGTCGCAGCGGTAGTCGTGCCCGCGCTGGCGGATTTCGCTGGCCAAATTGGCTATCTGCAGCAGCGTGGACTGCGGCTTGTCCTCGGCCACGAAGCTGCCCACACCGGCCACGCGCACGATGCGGCCCTGCTCCACCAGCTCGCGCAGCGCGCGGTTCACCGTCATGCGCGAGATGCCGAACTGGGTGACCAGCTCGTTCTCGGACGGCAGGCGGTCGCCCGCGCGCCAGATGCCTTCCTGGATCTTACGCGAGATGTGGTCCTTGACCTGCTCGTACAGCGCCATGGCCTGCGCGGGCGCGGCCACGACTGCCACGGCCTTGGCAGGCGCGCCACTGCGGGGGGCAGCGGCGGTGGTGCGGCGGGATGGACGGGCGCTCATGGGCTGGGCAGGTTCTGGAAGGTTCAGATCAATGCAGGTCCGCCGCCATGGATTCGGCGCGAATCTCTTCGGTCAGGCGCGCCTTGAGGTCCATGAACTCGGGGCTCGTCTTGATCGTGTAATGGCGTGGGTGCGGCAGGTCCACCGCCAGCTCGGTCTTGATGCGGCCGGGCCGGGCGCTGAACACGGCCACGCGGTTGGCCATGAAGATGGCTTCGTCGATGTCGTGGGTGACGAAGAGCACCGTCTTGCGCTCGGCCTCCCAGATACCCAGCAGCAGCTCCTGCATGAGCACGCGGGTCTGGTTGTCCAGCGCGCCGAAGGGCTCGTCCATCAGCAAAATCTTGGGGTCGTTGGCCAGCGCGCGCGCAATGGCGGTGCGCTGCTGCATGCCGCCCGACAGCTGCTTGGGAAAGTGCTGCTCGAAGCCACGCAGGCCCACCTTGGCGATGAAGTACGCGGCGCGTTCCTTTTGCTGCGCTTCGGGCATACCCCGCTCGCGCAGGCCGAAGCGGATGTTCTGCTCGATGGTGAGCCAGGGGAACAGCGTGTAGCTCTGGAACACCATGCCGCGATCGGCACCGGGGCCTTCCACGGGCACGCCATCCAGCAACACGCGGCCGCTGGTGGCGTGGTCCAGCCCCGCCACGATGCGCAGCAGCGTGGACTTGCCGCAGCCCGAGGGGCCGAGGATGGTCACGAAGTCGTTGTCACGCACTTCAAAGTCCACCGGCAGCAGCGCCTGTGTGCGCTGGCCTTTGCGCCCCTCAAAGGTGCGCGAGACGGCTTGGATGGATACGCTGCTCATCGCACAAAACTCCAGGCAAACAGACGGTGGTTGAGCGCCTTGAAGGCGAAGTCGGACACCAGCCCGATGAGGCCGATGATGATGATGCCGAAGATGATCTGGCCGGTGTTGAGCAGCGACTGGCTGTCGGTGATCATGTGGCCGATGCCGCTGGACGAGCCGATCAGCTCGGCCACGATCACATAAGTCCAGGCCCAGCCCAGCACCAAGCGCAGGGTTTCGGCGATCTCGGGTGCGGCGCCGGGGATCAGCACCCGCGTGACGATGCCCTTGTGGCCCGCGCCCAGCGTGTAGGCGGCCTCCACCAGGTCGCGCCGCGCGCCGCCCACGGTGACGGCCACCATGAGCGTGATCTGGAAAACCGAGCCGATGAAGATGACGAGGATCTTCTGCGCCTCGCCAATGCCCGCCCACAGGATCAGCAGCGGAATGAACGCCGACGCAGGCAGGTAGCGGCAGAACGAGATGAAGGGCTCGAAAAAAGCCTCGATGCCTTTGTACGCACCCATCGCAATGCCCAGTGGCACGGCAATGACGGCGGCCAGAATGAAGCCGCCGACCACACGCCAGATGGTCATGCCGATGTCTTTGATGAAGCCGTACTCGGTGAACAGCAGCCAGCCTTCTTTCACCATGGTGACGGGGCTGGCCAGGAAGGTGGGCGACACGAACCCCCCCAGGGTGAAGAACGCCCACACCGCCACGAACAGGGCGAAAAAGGCCAGCCCGAGCATCCAGCGGGCGCTGCTGCTCACGGGCTCCAGCGGGGCCAGCGAGCGCCGGCGCACGGGGGCCTTTGGCTCAGAAACGGACAGGGGTTGCACGGCAGACATGGAGCGCTCTTCTTCCGTCTATTTACTTGATGAAGCTGGCGTCGAACGTGACGGCCAGGTCCTCGGGCGCCTTGCGGATGATGCCGGCCTCCAGCAGGATGGCCGTGGCGTCCTTCATGAAGGACTGCAGTTCGCCCGCAAAGAACTTCTGGTTGGCGGCCTTGTCCTGCCAGCGCAGGAAAGACGAGGACTTGGCAAACTGCTCGCCCGTCTGCTTAACGGCCGCGCCCATGATCTCGTTGGACTTCGCCGGATCGGCCTTGATCATGTCGAGCGCCTGGAAGTACGAGTTGGTGAGCGCCTGCGCGGCCTTGGCGTTGGCCTTGAGCCAGGTGGGGTCACAACCCACGGTGTCCATCACCATGGGGTAGTCGAGCGTGGTGGCCAGGATCTTGCCCGATGCGGGGTTGTCGCGCACGGTGGAGAGGTAGGGCTCGTACGTCATGGCGGCGTCGTTCTGGCCCGCCACAAAGGCCTGCGCAGCCGCCTGGGGGGACAGCGTGGTGGTCTTCACGTCCTTCAGGCTCATGCCGTTCTTGCTGAGCATCCAGGCCAGGCCGAAGTACGGCGCCGTGCCGGGCGCGTCCACGCCGATGGTCTTGCCCT
Organism: Acidovorax sp. GW101-11A03; assembly: GCF_059424825.1. Lineage (NCBI taxonomy): Bacteria > Pseudomonadati > Pseudomonadota > Betaproteobacteria > Burkholderiales > Comamonadaceae > Acidovorax > Acidovorax sp. GW101-11A03. Next base: position 6,116 of record NZ_JBWKZU010000101.1, read on the forward strand.
TGAGGTCGGCAAAGCCCTTGATGTCGCCACGCACTGCGATGCCGTCGGCGCCGTAGGACTTGTCCATCTGGAAGATCTGCACGATGGGCACGCCGTTGGCGTTCCAGGCGACATGCGTCTCGACCGTGGTGGCGGCGCACTGGATGGACTTGGAGGCCAGGGCCAGGTGGCGGTCCTTCTGCGGAATCATCTTGATCTCCACATCCAGGCCATTTTTCTTGAAGATGCCGGCCTTGTCGGCGAGGGTGAGCGGTGCAAAACCCGTCCAGCCGGACATGCCCAGCACAATCTTGGTGTCCTGCGCCTGGGCCGGTGCGGCCAGCGCCATCACACATGCTGCTGCCGCTGCCAGCGACGTCCATTTCACAACCGATCGAGTCATCATCTGCTCCTGTTTGAAAAAAGTACCACCCCAGCCGGTCCGCACCCGCGTTCCGGTCGCCATGATGACATCGGGAGCATACCTGTATATACAGGGTAAACACCAGCAAAACCGGGTCATCGGGCGAGGTGATACGTACGCAGCAAAAACGGGGCCAGGCCACGCGGATTTCGCGGGGCATGGAACAGAAACAAAAATACTACGAAATTAATAGCAACAAACGCTTTACCAGTGCGCGGTAAAAGCCATTTTCTGCCATAAACCACCCGTGGCCACCAAGCCACAGGCCCACAAGGGCTATCGCACCACCCCAGTGCAGGCCAGTGCCGAGCGGGCGACGCTACGTCCCTCCCGGGGACAGAGACTCACTCCACCACGGGCAGGCGCACCGTGACCGACAGCCCCGGCTCCGCATTGCGCATGTGCAGCTGCCCGTCGTGCGCCTGCGCCACCAGGCGGCACAGGTACAGGCCCAGCCCCACGCCACCGGTGGTGCGCTGGCGGGCCGTGTCCGGGCGGTAGAAAGCCTGGGCCAGGTGCGGAAGGTGCTCGGGGGGCACGCCCCGGCCATGGTCGCGCACCTCCAGCTCGACCACGCGCCGGTCGCCCTCCAGCCGCAGGTGCAGCTCAGGGGGCAAGGCCCCCGATTCGCTGTGGCGCAGGCTGTTGTCCAGCAGGTTGCGCAACAGCAGCCGCAGGCGGGAGCGGTCAAGCCGGATGGTGGGCAGGTCTGGCGGCGCGTGCAGCACGATATCGGCGGCGCCCACATGGCGGGAGCCCAGCTCGGCGATCACCTCGCGCGCCAGTTCCGTGAGGTCGGTGGGCTCGCGGTGCAGTGCAGCGTGGCGCCCAGCCAGGCGCTCGCTCTCCAGCAGGTCGGTGATGAGGCCCGCCATTTCACCCAGGTCGCGCAGCAGGGCCAGCCGCTGAGCCTCGATGTCGGCAGTCTCGGGCAGCAGCTCGGTATTCAGCCGGGCGCGGGTCAGCGGGCTGCGCAGCTCGTGGCTCATGGCCAGCAAGAGCGCGCGTTTGGCTTCGAGCATCTGATGGATGTCGTCGCCCATGGTGTTGATGGTGGCCGCCAGCTGCCCCAGCTCATCGGGCCGGTGCGCATGCCGCACGGGGATGGGCTGGGCGAAGTTGCCGTTGCCAAAACGCTGAGCGCCCTGGCGGATGTCGTCCAGCGGGCGCAGCAGATGGCGCACGTACACATAGGCCAGCGCCGTCAGCAGCAGCAGCACTGTGAGCGTGCCCCAGGCGATGCGCGGGCGCTTGTCCCACGACAGGGCATTGAGCCCAAACTCGATGTGGTGACCGTCGGCCGTGGTGCGCTGCAGCAGGCTGTGGCCGTTCTCGTCGCCCGCCCAGTGGTCCTGCTTGCGGAACTTGTCGCTCATCCAGTCGGGGCGTGGCTGGTCGGGGTGGGAGGCCCAGTGGATCTGCGGCCCGTCGATGCGCAGCGTGACGGGGAGGCGGTCGGCAATCGCCTGCGCACGTTCGATGCTGGGCGGGCTGCCGATCTCGGCGGTCAGCCGGTCCACATAGTCCATCAACAGGGGGCGGGCCGCTTCTTTCCAGCCCACGGCCACCGCCTTCTGCACCCCGCCCATGAAGGTGACGGCCACCGTCACGGCCAGGGCCATGAACACCAGCACCAGGCGAATCCGCAGCGAATGCCCCACCGCGTGCCGCGCGCGGCGGTGCCAAGGGCAGTCAGGGTCCTGGGCCGCGAGTGTGTCGCGCACCTTCATCATCATGGCGCGGCCCGCCGCAGTGCCAGCGAATAACCGGCATTGCGCAGCGTCTTGATGCAGTCGAGCGGCTCCAGCTTCTTGCGCAGACGGCTCACCACGATGTCCACGGCGCGGGTGTACAGCTCGGCCTCGTGGCCGCGCAGCTGGTTCAGGATGTCATCGCGGCTGAACACCTTGCCGGGCTCGCGGGCCAACAGGTGCAGCAGGTCGAACTCGGTGCCGGTCAGCTCCACCGCCACCCCCTGGCGCAGCACACTGCGGCGGGCGGCGTCGATGGTGAGCCCGTCAAACTCCAGCGAACCCACGGCAGCGCCCTGCCCCGGCCCGCGCCGACGGCGCAGCACGGTCTGCAGGCGCGCCACCAGTTCGCGCGGCTCAAACGGCTTGGGCAAATAGTCGTCGGCCCCCAGCTCCAACCCCACCACGCGGTCCATCACCTCGCCGCGCGCCGTGAGCATCACGATGGGCAGGTCGCCCTGTTTGCGAATGGTGCGGCACAGCTCAAAGCCATCCATCTCGGGCAGCATCACATCCAGGATGGCGGCATCGAAGCCCCCCGTTCCCAGCAGGGCCAGCCCGTCGCTGGGTTTGAGGGCGTGGACCAGCTCCAGCTCGAACCGCTGGAAATAGGTGGCCAGCGGGGAGCCGAGCTGGGCGTCGTCGTCGATGAGCAGGATGCGGTGCATGCGCAATTCTCACACCGTCAGGTGTTCGCCCATCCCGTGGATGGTTCTGCGCCGCCCTCGCCTACACCGAGCAATGCGCGGTGCCGCACGATCAACCGGCGCAGGCGTCCCTGGGCGCCCGCATGGAGCGCATCAAAATGGTCCGCAGCGGCCAGCAAGGCAGGCAAGGTGTGGGCCGCAGTCTCGGGCTGTCGGGCCACCAGGCCCAACGCGTGTTCGCGGTCAAAGCGCGGCCCCCAGACGAGGGACATCAGCTCATCGTGGGGGTCGGGCATGCCCGCCAGCAGCGCAGGCCCATGGGTGCGCACGCCCTGTGCCAGGCGGTGGATGGGTTCCAGCGTAGGAGACATGGAGCAGCCCCTCGCCATCAACCGCGCGCCATCCAGCCCTTGCGCCGCTGCATCAGCTCGCGCACCTTCTGCTGCTGCTCGGGGTTCAGGCTGTCGTAAAAGTCGGCCAGGGCGCTGATCACCTCGGGGCTGCTGGTCTGCACCGCGCGGGTCTTTTCGTCCAGCAGGGTCTGTGCGCGTGTACGGTCAAACTTTTCACCCGCCACAAGGGCCTGCATTTCTGCGCGCGGGTCTGCCGTCTTGCCGATGAATGCCGTGCGCTGCACTTCCATCTTGTCGGCCAGCACATTGAGCTTGGCTTTTTGTGCATCGTTCAGGTCCAGCTTGCTGCTGACGCGCTCAACCACCTTGCCACGCACTTCCGCCATCTTCTCGGCGTTCATGGGGCCACGGTGATGGTGGCCGCTGGAGCAGGCCGTCAGACCGCCCACCGCGATGGAAGCGCCGAAGATGCCCATCAGGGTTTTCTTGATCCAGGGTTTCATGATGCAGTCCTTTCGAGGACGGTGTTGAACATGGCCCTGATGGTGCCGCGCGGCACGCGCTACGTCGTCTCGACGCAGTTTCGGTTTATTTCATTTTGTTTCGCATGACATATTGGGAGTTACAGGCATTTATGCCACTCCCCGCTCAGCGGACCACGGCCGACAACACCACCAACCGGTTGGCCAGCAGCGCCGCCTCATCGACCATTTGCGCCAAAGGCTTGGCGCCAATGCTCCACCCGCCATACCAGATGGCAAAGGCCGTCACCCCTGGGAACGACTGGCTGCCGCGCATGCCATAGGCGGCAATGGCTTCGTCAATGCGGGCATGCAGGGTCGCCGCCCCGACCTGAACCTTGCCATCAAACACCCTGGCCAGGTACTGGTGAGAGCCTTCATGCCGAATATGCAAGGTCAGCACCATCATGGTTCTCCGCACGGGCCCCGCCCCACCAGAGAAGGGCACAGCCATGGCCCGCCCCACGACGGCTGCGCGTGACAGGCCCAGCTCGCAGCATCAGACCGGAAGCACCGGCACCGCCATCAATCAAATGAGGGTTCCAGATCACACAGTGGTCGAAGGCGCGGCACAGAAGAAGGCCAGCCACCTGCACGCAGGGTGGCCCGCCCCAGACCGGTGATGTACAGCACCTGCGCCCTGGGCTGCGCCGCGTCCACAGGTGGCAGTTGCACCTCGACCATGCCCGCAGCGCGCAACACCCGCAGCTTGTCGATGTTGGTGACGTCCGATTCAATCAGAGGCAACTCATCCCGCGCCAGCCCCTGCAGGTACTCCATTGGCATAGTGGCCTCCGGCTTGAACGAGCGGGCATTGTGCGGCCCTGGTTTGGGTTTATCAAGGGCTGATACACACACCTACAGATGCAGGGGTATTTGCTACATAAAACTGCCCCAAGAATGAAAAAGAGCGCTCGGGGCTGGCGGGGATTGAACCCGCGTCCGCCCCAGATTCCCCGCCACTTTTCTTGGCCCCGTGCGAAATCGGTGCGATTTTGAAAGAGCCGATACACACCGCCAGACACCGCAATTTGTTATGAATTGCAACATCAAAGCGTGACGGAAATCAGCGCAAACTGCTCTCCGGCGGCAACTCCACCGTGCCCACGCCAGACGGTGGGCGCGGCGCCAACCAGTGCACCCACAGCCCCTTGAGCCAGGCCAGCGCGCAAACCACGGCCACCACGCCGACACCCCATTGGCCGCTGCTCCACACCGACCAGAACCAGAACGGCTGGCTCACCAGACCCACGATGCAAGCCCAGCGCTGGAAACGCACGCTGCGGCTCTGAGATAGCCAGATGGCGGTCGGGCCCAACAGGGCGATAGCTGTTTGGACAAACTGATCGGGGGACATGCCTGGATTGTGCGTAACTGTAAAAAAACACAGTGATCAGCGAGACCCCTGAGTACCCGGGACTCCACCACGGAATGCGACGAGTTGCCCCATCAAGCCAACTGCTTGGCTCCACCGGTCGGCAAGCAGTACTACATCAGCCTGTAACATCCGCGCTTCAAAACTGGGAGGACATGAGATGTTGGCGAGAGGGAACTTGCGCGTTTGGGTTGGTGCGGCACTGCTGGTACTTGGGACCAACTCCAACGCTGCGTTCACGATCACATTTTCCCAGGTGGGTGGAAATGTGGTCGCCACCGGAAGTGGATCCATCAACACGGCCGCTGTAACTTTGAGTGGTTCGGCAACCAGGCCCAACGTCCGCAGCGGCAATGCGCTGGCCTACATAGGAGGCACTCCGCTCGTGAACAGCGCTATCGAGGTGTCATCAGTTGGATCCGTCGTTGGCCCAACGTCCTTTGGTTCGCAACTGGTGGACACAGAGCCAAACACAGCTTCCGGCGGATTGGTAGGAATCGTTGGCGTCAATAGTCGCATCTTCGTTCCACCAGGTTATGTTTCCCAAACCCCCATCAATTCGTCCGCTACGTGGAATGGCGCAACGTTCGCCAGCCTAGGGCTTACACCCGGAACCTACACTTGGACCTGGGGCGCGGGGCCAACGGCTGACTCGTTCACAGTGGTGATTGGCGCAGCCGCGCCTGCCTCTATCCCTACGCTTTCAGAATGGGCCATGCTGTCTATGTCGGGCCTGTTGGCCTTGGCGGGATTCGCGGCCGCAAGACGCCAGAGGGGTTAAAAACATGTTCCTTGTTTACGGCCCACTGCGGGTAGTGAGAGGACTGGCAGGCCTATTCTTCATGTTCCAGTTACTCGCACTGTTTCTGAATCCCCCCGTTGCTTAGTATGTGCGGCGCTTAAGTGCAGTTGCAGCAGAATGCGGACTACAAGGAGAGACGCACTGTGACCGTAATAGAGCCTGTCAGATGTTTTGTGTGTGAGGCATAGCATGTCAACAAGGAGCATGAATGCCACGCAAGACGAAGACAACC
>NZ_JBWKZU010000102.1:0-12155 GCF_059424825.1 Acidovorax sp. GW101-11A03
CTCGTAGGCCGGGCGTTTGTCGAGCACGCGGCGCAGACCGGCGGCCGTGTCCAGGACCTCGATGCTGCGCAGCGGGTCGGGGGCATCGGCGACTTCGGGGGGCACGGCGGCTGGTGGTGCTGCCTCTCCCAGGGGGACAGATGCTGGCGCGCGCGGCGCAATCCATTGCAGCAAGCTGGCAAACAGCTCGTCGGGGTCGATGGGCTTGGCCAGGTGGCCGTTCATACCTGCGGCAAGGCACAGGTCCCGGTCGCGGCTCATGGCGTTGGCGGTCATGGCCAGCACCGGCAGCTGGGCCCACGCGGGGTTCTGGCGCAGCTGGCGCGTGGCGGTGAGGCCGTCCATCACCGGCATCTGCATGTCCATGAGCACGATGTCGTAGGGCGCGCGCGCCAGCATGTCGAGTGCAATCTGGCCGTTGTCGGCCACGTCCACCACCAGCCCGGCGCCTGCCAGAAGCTCGGCGCCGACCTGCTGGTTCAGGTCGTTGTCGTCCACCAGCAGCACCCGGGCCCCCTGGATGGTGGCCAGGTTGGGGGCGCTGCGCGGGCCGTGGGCCCGGTGGGCCTCGGCCGACAGGGCATGGCCGCCCAGTGCGCGAATGGCTGTGTCAAACAGCTGCGAGGGGCTGACGGGCTTGGTCAGCATGAGCCCGATGCCTGCGCTTTCCAGCTCTTTCTGCACATCGTCGCGGCCAGCGGCGGTGACGATGACCGAATGCGGCGGGTGGGGCAGCAGCGCCAGCGCGCGGTGGGTGGCAAAGCCGTCCATGCCGGGCATCTTCCAGTCCAGAAAAGCAATCTCGCAGGGGTGCCCGGCTGCATCGGCAGCGCTTGCCTTGGCCACTGCCTCTTCGCCCGAGCTGGCCGTGGTGACGGCAAAACTCATGCTGCCCAGCAGCCCGCCCAGAATCTGCCGCGCCTGTTCGCTGTCGTCCACCACCAGCACATGCCGCCCGCGCAGGTCGGGCTCGGGCAGCAGGGGGCGCTGCGGGGCCGTGCCCAGGCCCAGCCGGGCCGTGAACCAGAAGGTGCTGCCCTGGCCCGGCGCGCTTTGCACGCCCACCTCGCCGCCCATCAGGTCTGCGAGCTTTTTGGAGATGGCCAGGCCCAGGCCGGTGCCGCCGTATTTGCGCGTGGTGGAGGTGTCGGCCTGCTCGAAGGAGCGGAACAGGCGCGACTGCTGTTCTTCGGTGAGACCGATGCCCGTGTCCTGCACCTCAAACCGCATCAGGATGCCCTCGGCGTCGCGCGAGGCTTGGCTGACCCGCACGATGATCTCGCCCGCATCCGTGAACTTGACGGCGTTGTTGGCGTAGTTGACCAGGATCTGCCCCAGTCGCAGGGGGTCGCCGCGCAGGTTGTCAGGCAGGGCCGGGTCTACGTCGAACAGCAGCTCCAGGCCCTTGCTGGCCGATTTGCCGCTGATCAGGTTGGCCACGTTGTCGAGCACGCCGCGCAGCTCAAAGTCCACCACCTCCACTTCAAGCTTGCCCGCCTCGATCTTGCTGAAGTCGAGGATGTCGTTGATCAGGCCCAGCAGGTGCTGGCCCGAGCGCTGGATCTTTTCCACATAGTCGCGTTGGCGGGGCGAGAGGTCGGTGCCCAGCGCCAGGTGGCTCATGCCGATCACGGCGTTCATGGGCGTGCGGATCTCGTGGCTCATGTTGGCCAGGAAGTCCGACTTCATCTGCGAGGCGTCCTCGGCCTTGGCCCGGGCGATTTCCAGCTCTTCCTCATGCTCGCGCAGCGCCACATTGAGCTGCTGCAGCTCGGCAGTCCGCTGTGCGACGCGTGCTTCCAGCGCCTCTTCGTTGCGCTTCAGGGCCTCCACCAGCTCGGCCTGCGCCGCCATGGCCAGGGATTTGGCCTTTTCGCGCTTGAGGAACTGCCGCGCCATGGCAAAAGCCAGCAAAAAGGTGAGTACGGCCTGAAAGGCTGTGAGTCCGGTGGTCAGCAGTGTCTGGTGCTTGACTTCGGCGTTGCGCGAGTCGCCCAGCAGGGCCGATACCCGCGAGGCGTTCAGCGACAGTTCCTGGACGGTGTCGCGCAGGGTGTCCAGCTCGGCGCGCAGCAACCGCATGTGTTGCTGGCTGGAGGCCGGGTCCACACTCGCGCCAAAGTGGCTGTCACCCGCTGCCACAAACCTCTGCAGGGCGGCCAGCGCCTGTGCGTAGATGGGTTCTTCCTGCATCAAGGTGCGCGCGGTGCCGCTCTCCAGCGCGCTGAAGCGGCTCAGGAACAGGTCGTAGCGCAGCTCCAGCCGGTCCATGGGAATGCTTTTCGGGTCCAGTTCGAACTGGTGCAGCGCATGGTCGAACTTTTCGTATTCGACGTTGAGCTGCAGAAAGGACCACAGAGCGTTCACATCGCCACGCCGCATCACGGCTTCGACGCTGCGGTACTGGTGGTACTGCACGGCCGCAATGGCCACATAGGCCAGGACCAGGCCTGCAATGATGAGCCGCAGGATGTGTTTGCTGCGCAGCATGCGTGGGGGGGCGGGCCTGGCCGGGCTGCAGGCTACCTGATGCGCAAGGCGTTGAGCTGCCAGGCCGCACGGTTGTAGTACAGCTCGCTGCGCAGCTCGGCCTTGGTGTCGAAGGGGTAGACGATGAACAGCGGGCCTTTTTCTCGCACGGGCATGGGCCGGTTGTTCATGAGCCGTGCCACGATCACATCGTGGCGGGTGGCATCGTCCAGTGGAATCTCGGTCTTGTAGTCGTTCAGGGCCACGGCCGTGATCTTGGTGCCCTTGGCCCCCACAGCGGCGAGCACGTCGCGCAACAAGGGGCCGGTAAAGGTGACGGCATTGGGGTACCAGGGGGTCTGGGTGGAGAAGCTGTGCTGGGGCAGCTTCTCCAGCATCTTCATGTCGAACTGCGCCTGCTGGCCCTGGTTGGTGTGGGTGATGGCGCCTTCGATGGTCAGCACCACCGGGCCAGTGGCCTTATCCAGGGCCTGCGCGGCAGTGCCAAACAACGCGGATGCACCAAGGGCAATGCCCATGAGCCAGACAACACCCCGGCGTGTCTTCGAAAGACCTGCATGCATGGCGATCCCCCCTTTTTTGCAACAGTCTCATGGATAGACGCACAAAATGTAAACCGATTTATAACAGCCGGTCGCTGTTTCGGTGTGGGCGGTGTGTCGCACGCGTACTACGCCGTGGCGCAGGGCGGACCTGCGCAAAGATCGGCCATGAGCCTGTGGCAGCACGGTACTGGAAGACGCTGTGTTGTGCCAGATTTTTTTTGCCCGCTCCCTGCGGGCGGTGCGTCTTCCACTGTCAGAGAAGGTGAGGGCGCAGCCCCCTCGCTGGCGAGGGATCAGGCGTTGCCTGCCGCCAGGGTGTCCCAGGCCTTCAATGCTTCGGCGGTGTACATCAGGGCGGGGCCTCCGCCCATGTAGACACACACGGCCAGCATTTCCTCCAGCTCGGTGCGGGTGGTGCCCAGTTTTTGCAGTGCCTTGACATGAAAACCAATGCAGCCCGAGCAGCGCTGGGTGACGCCGATGGCCAGGGCAATCAACTCTTTGTGTTTGCTGCTCAACGCGCCTTCGGCCATGGAGGCCTGGGCCAGTTGTGCGAAGCCCCGCATGGTATCGGGCTGGGCCTTGCGGAAGCTGGCCAGGCTTTCGTTGATGCCCTGGATGAGGCCCGCATGGTCAAAAGTGCTCATTCCTTGTTCCTTGTGGTTTTTAGGTGCTTGCGCGCGGCTGTGCCGCGCGGGGGGCTTACTTCTTCATGGGGCAGGTGTTGATGCCCAGCAGCGTGTAGGCGGGGCAAAAACGGAACAGGCCGGTGGCCAGGGGCACCGCGCCCAGCCAGCCCCACCATCCAACAGTGCCGGTGGCGGCAAGGGCTATCAGCACAAGGCCTGCTGCGATGCGCAGCACACGGTCGAGGGTTCCAACGTTGGTGTTCATGGTGCTTCCTTTGGTGCGTGGTGGTTTCGGGACATGGGCCGGTCACAGCGCGTTGAGCGGAATCTTGAGATAGGCCACGCCGTTGTCTTCGGCTGGAGGCATGGCACCGGCGCGGATGTTGACCTGTACTGAGGGCAGGATCAGCGTGGGCATCTCCAGCGTGGCATCGCGTCGGGTGCGCAGAGCCACAAAGGCGTCTTTGCTCACGCCATCGTGCACGTGTATGTTGTGGGCGCGCTGGTCGGCCACGGTGGTCTGCCAGGCGGTGGCGCGACCGGCCGGGGGGTAGTCGTGGCACATGAAGAGCCGCGTCTCGGGTGGCAAGCTCAGCAGCCTGCGCACCGATTGGTAAAGCTGTTGCGCATCGCCCCCGGGGAAGTCACAGCGTGCCGTGCCCACATCGGGCATGAACAGGGTATCGCCCACAAACACGGCATCACCCACCTGGTAGGCCATGCAGGCAGGGGTGTGGCCAGGCACGGCAAGCGCCTTGGCTTCCAGCTGGCCGATGCGGAACACCTCGTTGTCGTGCAGCAGGTGATCAAACTGGCGGCCATCCGGGCTGAACTCGGGCTCCAGATGGAACACGGCCTTGAACACGTCCTGCACCTTGGTTATGGCGGCGCCAATGGCGATGCGTCCCCCCAGCTTGTTGCGCAGGTAGTGTGCGGCCGACAGGTGATCGGCATGCGCGTGGGTCTCCAGGATCCACTCCACCGTCAGGCCGTGGGTCTGCACAAACTCGATCAGGCGTTCGGCGGAATGTGTGCGGGTGCGGCCGGACTTGGGGTCGTAGTCCAGCACCGAATCCACCAGGGCGCAATGGCCGCCGGGCTGGTCATAGACGACATAGCTCACCGTCCAGGTGGCGTCGTCAAAGAAGGCCTGTATCTGGGGTTTCATCGCTTCTTTCCTCGGTTTTTAATTTCGATGAAGATAGTTTATTGACTTATAGATTGTTGGTCAATAGAATATCGATAACGAAATTGAAAAGGAGCGCACGCCCATGCTCACCGAAATACCCATCGAACTGGAAACCTTGCGCCGCTCGGCCGACAGCGCCTGTCGCCTCATGAAGGTGCTCTCCAACCCCGACCGGCTGCTGCTGCTGTGCCAGCTCAGCCAGGGTGAGAAGAGGGTGGGCGAGCTGGAGGAACTGGTCGGCATCTCCCAGCCCACCTTGTCCCAGCAACTGGGGGTGCTGCGCGAGGAAGGCCTGGTGAACACCCGCCGCGAAGGCAAGAACATTTACTACCAGATCGCCAGCCCGCAGGCACTGGCGGTCATGAATGTGTTGTTTGAACAGTTTTGCGGGCCTGCACAAGGCACCGCCAAGGAGGATCAGAAATGCTGATCGATTGGACCCATTTCACCCCCTGGAGCGCCCTGGCCGGGGGTGTTCTGCTGGGCCTGGCATCGGCGCTGTTTGTGCTGCTCAATGGCCGCATTCTGGGCGTCAGCGGAATCGTGGGTGGCTTGCTGCGGCCCCGGGCAGGAGATACAGGCTGGCGCCTGGCCTTTGTGCTGGGCATGTTGGTGGCCCCTGGCGTGTATTGGCTGTTTGCTGGTGCAACCGCGCCGCGTATTGATGCCGGCTGGAGTGCGGTGGTGGCCGCCGGGCTGCTGGTGGGCGTGGGCACGCGTTATGGATCAGGCTGCACCAGCGGCCACGGCGTGTGTGGGCTCTCGCGCCTGTCGCCCCGTTCCCTCGTTGCCACCCTGGCCTTCATGGGCGCGGGCTTCCTCACAGTGTTTCTTGTCCGGCATGTGCTGGGCTGACGCCATACAACCCATGGAGCATGGACATGAAAAAAATCTTGATGAAAAGCCGAATTTCTGAATTTGTGGTGGGCCTGGTGTTTGGCCTGGGCCTCATCGTGTCGGGCATGACCGACCCCGGCAAAGTGCTGGGTTTTCTGGACCTGGCAGGCCTGTGGGACCCTTCGCTGGCTTTTGTGATGGGCGGTGCGATTGCCGTCGGCCTGTTCGCGTTTGCCTTGGCCAAGAAGCGCACGACCAGCTTTCTGGGGGGCGCCATGCACCTTCCCACCTCCCGCGACATTGATCGCCGCCTGGTGGTTGGCAGCCTGGTGTTTGGTGCTGGCTGGGGCTTGGCGGGCTTCTGTCCCGGTCCGGCCATTGTCTCGGCTGGGGCCGGGCAGCCCAAGGCCATCGTGTTTGTGCTGGCCATGCTGGCAGGTATGTGGCTGTTTGAAATCGCTGAAGGCCGCATGCGGCGCACTCCCAACCAGCAAGCAGGAGCACTTTGAAATGGGTATGCAGATCATTGCCTTGACACCCGACTTTGCGGTGTCCCCCCAGTTGCTGCCTGAGGACTTCGCCTGGGTGTCTGCCCAGGGGGTCAAGACACTCATCAACAACCGGCCAGACGGGGAGGGCGGAGACGCCCAGCCGACCAGCCAGACGCTGGAAGAGGCCGCCCGTGCCGCCGGTTTGCACTATGTGTATCTGCCGGTGGTGAGCGGTGCGATCACTCCGGAGCAGGTGCAGGCCTTGCACAACGTGCTGGCTGCGGCACCAAGGCCCATGCTGGCTTTTTGCCGATCGGGTGCACGGTCCGCCCAGCTGTTTGGTCTGGCCCAGCAATTGGACTGAGAGCCTGAGCACCTCAGAAAGAAACGAGAGAAGAACCAAAGGCCCTCGCATGCAATTCATGCCCAGCTGGATGCGCAACTACCAGCGGTCCTGGCTCTCAGGAGACTTGGTGGCGGGTGTCATCGTCACAGTGATGCTCATTCCGCAGAGCTTGGCCTACGCGCTGTTGGCGGGGCTGCCCCCTGAAGTCGGCCTTTACGCGAGCATCCTGCCCATAGTCGCTTATGCGCTGGTGGGGTCAAGCATGACGCTGGCGGTGGGCCCCGTGGCGGTGGCTTCGCTCATGACAGCCAGCGCGTTGCAGCCACTGGCGGCAGCGGGTTCTGCGGAGTATGTGGGGCTGGCCATGCTCCTGTCCCTTTTGTCAGGCGGCATGCTGCTGCTGTTTGGCCTGCTGAGATTGGGGTTTCTCGCGCACTTTCTCAGCCATCCGGTCATCAGCGGTTTTATCTCGGGCTCGGCCATCCTGATTGCGGTGGGCCAGCTCAAACACCTGATGGGCGTGAAAGCCGGGGGTGGCAATGTGCTGGATACATTGCTGCAGTTGGCGCACGCGGCGCCAGACACCAACAGCGTGACTTTGGGCATTGGCGCCGGGAGCGTGCTGTTTTTGCTGCTGGCGCGCAAGTTCCTTGCACCTTGGCTGGTGCGTGCCGGGGTAGATGCCAAGTTGGCAGAGCTTGCATCCAAGCTTGCCCCGATGCTGGCAGTGCTGGTCACCACAGCGCTGGTGGCCGCGCTGCGCTGGGACAAATCCGCTGGCGTCAGCATTGTGGGCGCAGTGCCGCAGGGGTTGCCAGTGCTGGCCTTTCCCTCCGTTGCCATGTCGGCCATTCGCCAATTGTGGCTACCCGCGCTGCTCATCTCCCTGGTCGGGTTTGTCGAAAGTGTGTCGGTGGCGCAATCGCTGGCGCTCAAGCGCCAGCAGCGCATACAGCCCAACCGCGAGCTGCTGGGCCTGGGCGCCGCCAACGTGGCCAGCGCGTTGTCAGGCGGTTTCCCCGTCACCGGCGGTTTTGCGCGCTCGGTGGTCAATTTCTCGGCCGGGGCCAACACACCCTTGGCGGGCCTGGTGTCTGCCATGCTCATGGCAGTGGTCATCGCGGCGCTCACCGGCCTGTTCCACTACCTGCCCCATGCAGTGCTGGCCGCCACCATCATCATGGCAGTGGTGTCGTTGATCGATGTTCAGACCCTGCGCGAAGCGTGGCGCTATGACAAGGCCGATGCCTGGTCACTGCTGGTCACGGCGGGCGGTGTGATCACTTGGGGGGTGGAGGCGGGCATCCTTCTGGGGGTCGGCCTGTCGCTGGGCACCTTGGTCTGGCGCAGCAGCCACCCGCACATCGCGGTAGTGGGGCGCGTGCCAGGCACCGAGCATTTCCGCAACGTCGCGCGCCACCCTGTGGCAACAGAGCCTGACCTGATTGCGGTGCGAGTGGACGAAAGTCTGTATTTTGCGAACTCGGAGGTTCTGCAGGACACCATAGAAAGCCTGGTCGCCGCCCAGCCCCGCACCCGCCATGTGCTGCTGGTGTGTTCGGCCATCAACCAGATCGATGCCACTGCTTTGGGGGTGCTCACCGATCTGGAGAGCAGCCTGGCCCGGCGGGGCATTGCACTATTGCTCTCGGAAGTCAAAGGCCCCGTGCTGGACCGCCTGCAGAAAACAAGCTTGGGCCAAAACCTGCAGGGACGGGTGTTCTTGAGCACACACCAGGCCTTTGAGTCCGCGCGTCAAAACACAGCCGCTTCGGCGACTGGCGGCGAAAAACAGGTTGCCCCGTCACACTAGCTGGGGCGTCTGTGTTGCGCGCGGGCAGTCTTCAGCGCTTGGCAGCGTGGTAGCGGAGGGTGTCCAGCGCCATGGCAAAGCCTGGTTCCGCACCCTTGGCATCTTCATCCGCCACCTGCGTCATGATGATTGCAGTGGTTCCATCCAGCGCGGCCTTGAAGAAGCGCGCTTCATGCGGCAGGTTCTGGCCCAGCATGCTGACCACAAAGCGTTGCGAAACCCCTTTGTTCTCTTTGCCCGCCACCTGGCGGGTAATGGGCGTGGCCGTCACCGGGCCCATGCGGGCCTGCTGCGCAGTGTTGGCCCGGGCGGCATCCGCGCGGTTGCGCGCAGCTGCGGCCGCAAACTTCTCAATGTCCTGGCCCGAAAAAAACGGGCTGAACATCAAGGTCACAACCGCCTCGTTCGGCCCCTCCAGATCGATGCTGCGCATGCGGGTTTCGTCCTGCGCGACTACATCTTCCGTCACTTTCCAGCCTACGGGGTGTTCAAAGCTCACGCCGTCCTTGTTGTAGACCAAGGGTGGCGCCGCGTGGGCTGGAGCCAGTCCGCTGAAGAGCAATAACGCCAGGGCGGCCAGACACAAAGCCAGTTGGAAAGCCGCAGTGCGGCAGAGCAGGCGAAGGGAATGCATGGGTGAGAGTGTGGGGGACAGCCGGGAATTTTCGCATGGGCGCCGTGCCTGGGTTTTGAGGCAAGACGGAGCGGCTTTTTTCTACGAGTTTGATATTTTACATAATATACATCGTATCTACTCGCCGCAAGAAGAAGGCGCGGTGGATCGATGGCCTCATGCCGTCCGTCGCCTTCGCCTGAAGCCGCCCTGGCTTCTTTTGCCTGTACAGGCCCCTGGCGCCCCGGCCATCATGGCCTCTGAGCGGCGCCAGCTCGTAGCAAAAACACCCAAGAGGAACCCCATGTTGAAAGTGCCACGTGTTGGTGGCGCGGCTCAGCTGCGCCTGTTTGTTGACGAGATTGGTTTTGCCCGGGCCTGCAAGGTGCTCGCGGTCCACGAGAACACCATGCGCCGGTGGCTGCGCGAGGAAACCCCGGTACCGGCCGCGCCGCTGCAGGCGCTGTACTGGCTCACCAGCTGGGGCTTTGCCGATGCCTGCAGCGAGGCCCACTGGTCCCACCAGTTCCTGCTGGGCAAGATCAGGGAGCTGGAGGCCGCGGCGAACTGGCGCGCCCCGGCCGCCTGGCAGGCAGCGAACGACCGGGACTACCGTGCCGCCGGTGTCGTCGTGCTTCAGTTGATACAAAATTGATAGCTGCTGGCGCTTGCTTGTCAAGCGCTGGGCATAAAAAAAGCCACCCTTTGCGGTGGCTTTGATGTTTCTGGAGTCTCGCGCTGGTGGTCAGCGGCGTTTCTTGAACTGGCCCTTCTTGGGGCCGGACTTGTGGCGGGGGGGCATGCGGCGTCGTGCCATGGTGGTTCTCCTGTCAGGTGTGCCCGCCTGGCTCTCCCCAGGCGTCGCGGATGTACGAACGGACGCCAGGGAGCTGGCGCATCAAGAAGGCGGCGATCAGGGCACCGCCGATCAAGATCAGGGCTTCTCGGCCGAACTCGGCCGGGGTGGGGAGGAAGGCTTTCATTTTTCAGTGATGCGGTCGATCCGCTTGTGGGCCTCGGCGGCCGATTCGTGGGCGTGTTGGGCTACCACCGTGGTGCGGGCCAGGTCGGCGCGGATGGCGGCGTAAACGCCAATGCCGACGCCCAGGGGGCCGAGCAGTTGAAAGATCAGATCAGCGTTCACGGTAGCAGTCCCTCTTGTTGGATTTGAATCGACACGCCAGGGGGCTGCGCGGGGCCATCAGCGCCCCAGGAGCCCGCGCCCCCTGCCCTCACCCCCAGCCACATCACCCAGGCCCGCCACGGGCTCACGCCGCAGGCCTGGCAGGCCTCCTTGAACACGGCATCGGCCGTCGCGCGGTCGGTCTGGTGTGTGGTGTACAGCCAGTCGTGCACCACGGCCGCAGCGTGGGCGAGGCCACCGGCCAGGAAGAAGGCCACCGGCAGGCGGGGCACGCTGGCCAGGTCGGTGACAAAGCCCTGCGGCACGTCCACGTGGCCGATCAGGTCGGAGTCGTAGCCCAGGGCGGCCAATAGGCGCCATGTGCCCCGGCCGTCGCGGCTGGTGTCTTCCAGGCGTTCGAGCTGCAGGGTGCTGGTGAACTTCACTTTTTGCTTTCGTCCTGGTGCTGCACCTGGCTCTGCGTGATGGCGTCGGCGTTGTAGCTGGCCGTCGCCACCCAGGAGACATGCAAGCCGCCGCAGCCAGCGAGGGAGGCGCACAGGGCGGCGATGGCGAGGGCGATGGCGGTTTTTTTCATGGTCAGGGCCTCGGGTAGATGCCAAAGGCGGCGCCGCCCTGGCCGGATGGCGCGGTGTACGCGCTGGGGTTGTTCCACTGGCCGCCCTGAGTGTTCCAGGCGGGCGAGTCGGGGACGTAAATCGGGGGCGATGGCTCGGGGTGCAGCAGGCCATACAGCCAGGTGCCGAGGGTGTCGGAGCCGTCGGGGAACAGAGCGCCATTCACGCCCTGATAAATCACGTTGTCGTTATTCCAGGGCGTGACGGCCCAGGCCCCATCGCGCACCGCCTGGCTGGTGGCATCCCAGGCCGCGCCCGCCGCGTCGCTGGCGGCCGTGGATGCCTTGCGCACCACGTAGGCCGCGACCAGCACGCCACCGGCCAGCAGGGCCAGCTTTATCAGGAGGTCGGCGGAGACAGGGGCGATTTTCATCACATCCAGAACCCTGCGACTTCCTTACCGGTCAGTGCCCACTGGGGCTTGTCCGGCGTGCCGTAGTTGAACGGGTTTTGATAGGTGGACCCATCGGCGTAGTGATAGATGCCGGTTTTCTCATCGAGGTAGCCGCCGCCGGAGCTGGCAGGCTTGGACGTGGTGGCACCAGGCCCCCACCCTGCGGCAGAGCTGTCGGTGTAGGCCGCTGGTGCCTTGGTGTTCGTCGTTGGCGCTGGCGTGGCTGCAGCGGTATCGACTACGGCCGGTGCCTTGGTGTTGGTGGTGATGACGATGGGCTGGCTGGCCCAGCTGGTGGCACCCCCTGCCGAATTGAGCAGCGAAGTAGCACCGGCCAGGGTGGAAGAGTCGCCCGACTTGCGCAGGTACAGCAGCAGGCCGATACCGGCCACCGCCGCGATCCCCATGATGGCTTTGCGCTCCATGCTCAGTACCAAGGTTCGTTGGTGAAGTCGTAGGCGCTATCGAATGGGGGGTTCACCGCCACACCGTCCCCCGCTACATAGGCGCTTGGGTTGTTGTAGCGCGGGCCGTCCGGACCCTGCGGCGTCACATCCCACTGTGTTTGCGACCGTCCGTCATAGGTGCCCAGGTAAGGCACGGTGGAGCCGCTGGAGCCGCCACCCTTGAACAGGTTGCCCAGGGCGTTCAGTCCAGCGCCGATGATCGATGCGTTTTGGGCAGCGCGGCCCGCCTGGCCCTGGTACATCGGCTGCGCCATGGCGCGGCGGGTCATCAGGTAATAGGCGCCAATGCCGAGCACGGCCAGCAGCAGCAGGTTGTTTGGACCGGGGGAAGATGCGGTGCTCATGGTCAGGCCTCAGTGGTTTGGCCGCCTGCGCTGGCGTAGGCCGACAGCAGGGCGGAAAGTTTGCGTTCTGGTTGGTTGTAGCCAGCGCCTGGCAGGCTGGCCCAGACCTTGGCGACCTTGTTGATGGCCTGCACGGTGCGACCGGCCTGCACATCACCGAGGGCGCCCCGCTCGCGGATCAGTTCCACGGCGGCAGCGTCCTGGCTGGCTGGCGAAATATCTGGGAGGCCCAGCTT
>NZ_JBWKZU010000103.1:0-11693 GCF_059424825.1 Acidovorax sp. GW101-11A03
GGCGCCGCTGACGGACCTCAAGCCCCATGAGGTGGAAGAGCTGGCTGCGCTGATCAAGAAGCTTGGGCCGCAGTAAGGGGCACCGAACGGCAGGAGCCTACGCGCAAAGGGCCGCACACGGCCCTGTGTTCTCTGCCACTATCCGTTCCTTTTTGCGATGCAGCGCTGCCAGGTCTGGCAGCGCTTGCCATGCCACCTCTTCTCTGCACCCATCTGTCAACCTCCATGACGACGCACGCCACACCCCGCCTCCTGCAAATCGGCCGCCTGCCCTTGCCCGCCCTCGAAACCGAACTGGCCGCGCGCTACAGCGTGGCCTGCCTGGCCGACCAGGCCGACCCGCAGGGCTTTCTGGCGGCGCACGGCGCGGAGTTTTCGGGCGTGGTCACCACGGCGTCCATCGGGCTCACGGGCGAGGTGATCGCCGCCCTGCCCCATCTGCAGGTCATCAGCAGCTTTGGCGTGGGCTTTGACGCGCTCGACATCGGCGCCGCCACTGCCCGGGGCGTGCAGGTGGGCTACACGCCCGGCGTGCTCAACGACTGTGTGGCCGACATGGCGTTTGCGCTGATGCTGGACGTGTCGCGCGGCATTGCCGCCAGCGACCGGTTTGTGCGCCAGGGCCAATGGCCCAAGGCGCGGTTTGCGCTGGGCACGCGCGTGTCGGGCAAGCGCCTGGGCATTGTGGGCATGGGCCGCATCGGCCAGGCCGTGGCCGAGCGCGCGGCGGGCTTCCGCATGGAGGTGGGCTACCACAACCGCCGCCCGGCCGAGGGCTGCGCGCTACCCTACTTCGAGTCGCTGACCGCACTGGCGCAATGGGCCGACTACCTGGTGCTGACGGTAGCGGGCGGCGCGGGCACGCGCCACCTGGTCAACCGCGATGTGCTCGACGCCCTGGGCCCTCAGGGCTACCTCATCAACGTGGCGCGTGGCAGCGTGGTGGATGAGGCGGCGCTCATCGACGCCCTGGCCGAGCGCCGCATCGCCGGTGCGGGCCTGGACGTGTTCGACAACGAGCCCCATGTGCCCGCCGCCCTGATGACGCTGGACAACGTGGTGCTCACCCCCCACACCGCCAGCGCTACGCACGAAACCCGCCGTGCGATGGCGGACCTGGTGCTGGAGAACCTGCATGCGTTCTATACCTCTGGCGCCGTGCGGGTGCCGGTGCCAGGCACGGTGGCTGGCTGATCGTTGGCTTTTCAAGCTTTTTAGGCCGTTTGCGCTCGTCCATCAAGCCTAATTAGCTATCAAATGAATAGCATCAAGCTCCACACCCGGGCGCCCCTGCCTCACACCCGCCCCGCAAACACCTCCGGCCCCAGGCGGGGCTTGCGCGCCTTGCGCTCGAACAGCCACATGCCATACAGCGGCAGCGCCTCGGCCAGTTGCAGCGGCACCACCTGCTCTGCCGCAGCCCCCAGCAGCGCGGGGTGTGGCAGCACGGCCAGCAGGTCCGAGCCCACCACCAGGTTCAGCAGGCTGGCAAAGTCCGGGCAGCGCACGGCCATGCGCGGCGCGGGCATGCGCCGCACGCGGTGCGCCTCGGTCAGCACGTCCACCGGGCCGCTCACGCTGGGGCCCACACAGCCCCAGGCGGCGCCTTGCAAATCGGCCAGTGACCGGGCCTGCGCCAGCGGGTGGCGGCGCCGTGCATAAATTTGCGGCTGCAACTCGTACAAGCGCCACTGCACCACATCCGGATGGGCAAACTGGCGCGGCCGGGGCGCAATCACGGCGTCGAAACTGCCATGCAGCAGGCCCGCCAGCAGGCTCCCCTCGTCGGTGGTGGTCATCTCCAGTGAACGCTGGGGCTGCGGCAGGCACCAGGCCTCATACAGCAGCGGCCCACAGACCAGCGCGGCGGACGCCGTGAGCCCCACGCGCAACACCTTGCGGTTTGCAGCGCCCGCGCCGGTCAGCGGCAAGGCGTCGATGCGCTGGGCCAGCGGCGCGCCTTCGGCCACCACACGCCGGGCCAGGTCGGTGGGCACATAACGGCGCCCATCCCGCACCAGCAGGGGCGTGTCGAACTGCGCCTGCAGCGCCTTCATGCCCTGGCTGATGGCGGGCTGCGACACCCCACAGGCCTGCGCCGCGCGCGCAAACGAGCCTTGGTCGATGACAGCTTGGAGGTAGTGCAAGTAGCGCAGATACATAAGCAGCTTTTATGTATGAGGCGCCATTGTCTCTTGTCGCAGCCGCCGGGCGGGGCGAAGCTCTGGGCTTCTTTCTTCACCACGCTCCTGCCCATGACCACGCCACTCGACACCGTCCGCACCTACCTCGCCCACCTGCATGCCAGCCATACCGACGGGCTGATTGCCTGCTTTGAAGACGATGGCGTGGTGCACTCGCCGTTTCTGGGCACCATGCGCGCGAGCGACTTTTTCAAGAAGCTGGCCCAGGCTTCCAGCGGCAGCGTGATCACCGTGCTGGATCTGTTCGTGTCCGCCCAGCCAGACAACAGCGGCGCCGTGCGGGTCGCCGCCTATTTCCGCTACGACTGGACTTTGAACGACGGCCGCGAGGTGACCTTCACCTGCGTGGATGTGTTCACGTTTGACGCGGGCAGCACACGCATCCGCGACATGAACATCGTCTACGACACGCACCCGCTGCGCGAAGAAGTGGGCGACAAGTACGCGCCGGATCCATCATCAAAGTAGCTCTACGCCCTTGAGCGTCACAAAACTCGTCTCGCGCGTCACCTGCACAAAGTCCTGCAGATACGGCTTGGCCGACAGGCTGGGCAGGCAGGCGGCGTGCAGCTCGCCGCGCAGGCCTTTGTCGCCAATCGGTCTGGCAGTCACGTATCCCCGGTCCAGATAGCTCTGCACCGCCCACAGCGGCAGCGCCGCCACGCCGCGCCCGCTGGCCACCAGCTGCAGCATGGCCACCGTCAGCTCGGTGGTACGGCGCGGGGGGCGCACGCCAGCGGGCTCCAGCACCTGGCGGATCAAATCGAGCATTTCGTCGGGCACGGGGTAGGTGATGATGGTCTGGTCGGCAAAGTCCTGCGCCACCAGGTGCGGCTTGGCCACCAGCGGGTGCGTGTTGGCCAGCAGCGCGCGGATCTCGAAGCCAAACAGCGCGTGATAGTCCACGCCCGCCTCGTCGGCATCCACCTCGGACACGATGGCCACATCGGCCCGGCCCTGGTGCAACAGGCCCACCGGGTCGGCATGAAAGCCGCTCACGATGTCCAGCTCCACCTCGGGCCAGCGGGTGCGAAACGCGTCCATGGCGGGCATCAGCCAGTCAAAGCAAGTGTGGCATTCCACCGCAATGCGCATCTGCCCGCCCTGCCCCAGCATCAGGCGTGCGATGTCGCGCTCGGCCCCTTCCACCTGCGGCAGCATGGCATCGGCCAGCGCGAGCAGACGCTCGCCCACGGCGGTGAACTGCGGCGGCACCGATTTGCGCTCAAACAGCGGCTGGCCGTAGCGGTCTTCCAGCAGCTTGACCTGGTGCGACAGCGCCGACTGCGTGAGGTTGAGCAGTTGCGCGGCCCGCACCAGGCTGCCGCTGTCACGCAAGGCCACCAGGGTTCGCAGGTGGCGCACTTCCAGGATCGACTGGTTCATTATTAATTTTCAAGTTGATCGACTAAAACTTTCGTTTGAATAATAAACGAGCCCACGCGACCATCGGTGCCTTCATTGCATTGCTCCATTCAGAAGAAGGAAATCACCATGTCGCTCGCCGCAGTCGCCGTAACCGCCGCCACCCGCCGCCCCGTGCTCACGCACACCCTGGGCTTTCCGCGCATGGGGGCGCAGCGTGCGCTGAAATTTGCGCTCGAATCCTTATGGCGCGGCGACAGCACCGAAGCCGAATTGCAGTCCACCGCCGCCCAGCTGCGCCAGTTGCACTGGCAGGCGCAGGCCGATGCGGGCCTCGGCTTTGTGACCGTGGGCGACTTTGCGCTGTACGACCATGTAGCCAACCACATCCAGCTGCTGGGCTGCGAGCCTGCGCGTTTTGGCTTTGACGCCCACGCGCCCGAACTGGCGCGCTACTTTGCAATGGCGCGGGGCGTGTCGGCCCAAGCCGAAAACCACCAAGGCTGCAGCGCCGGTTGCACCGCAAAACACCCCACCACCGGCCAACCCGCGCTGGAGATGACCAAGTGGTTTGACACCAACTACCACTACCTCGTGCCCGAGTTCAGCGCCCACACCCAGTTCCACCTGGCCAGCGAGCGCTTGTTTGCCGAGGTGGCCGAGGCCCAGGCGCTGGGCCACCGCGTCAAGGCCGTGCTGCTGGGGCCGTTGAGCTTTTTGTGGCTGGGCAAATCCAAGGCGGCAGGTTTTGACCGCTTCAGCCTGCTGGAGTCCCTGCTACCGGTGTACGAAACCGTGCTGGCTCGCCTGAAGGCGCAGGGCGTGGAATGGGTGCAGATGGACGAGCCCATCCTGGGCCTGGACCTGCCCGACGCCTGGCGCCATGCCTTTGAGCCCAGCTACTGGCAACTGGCGCGCAGCGCGCCCAAGCTGCTGCTGGCCACCTACTTCTCGCCCCTGGCCGAGAACCTGCGCCTGGCCTGCCAGCTGCCCGTGGCCGGCCTGCATGTGGATGCCGTGCGCGCCCCCGACGAGCTGGTGGGCGTGGCCGACTGGTTGCCCTCGCACAAGGTGCTGTCGGTGGGCATCGTGGATGGCCGCAACATCTGGCGTGCTGACCTGGATGCTGCCCTGGCCAAGCTGCGGCCCGTGGCCGACAAGCACCAGGGCGAGCTGTGGCTGGCACCGTCGTGCTCGCTGCTGCATGTGCCGTTCAGTCTAGAGGCCGAAACGCAACTGGACGCCGAGGTGAAGTCCTGGCTGGCGTTTGCGGTGGAAAAGCTGGATGAGCTGCGCGTGCTTGCCACCGCCTTGTCGCACGGCGAGGCGGCGGTGGACGATGAACTGCACGCCGCCCGCACCGCCCTGGCCGCCCGCCGCGCCAGCCCGCGTGTGCACCGCGCCACCGTGGCCGCCCGCATCGCTGCCGCCGCGCCGGGGGCCGACCAGCGCGCCAGCGCCTTCCCCGCCCGGCAAAAGGCCCAGCGCGCGCGGCTGAAGCTGCCGTTGCTGCCCACGACCACCATCGGCTCGTTCCCGCAGACGGCAGAGATCCGCGCCGCACGCGCCGCCTTCAAACGCGGCGCACTCGATGCCACGCACTACCATCAGAAGATGCAGGCCGAAATCGAATTGGCCGTGCGCAAGCAGGAAGCCCTCGGCATCGACGTGCTGGTGCACGGCGAAGCCGAGCGCAACGACATGGTCGAATACTTTGGCGAGCAGCTCGACGGCTTTGCCTTCACCGCCAACGGCTGGGTGCAAAGCTATGGCTCGCGTTGCGTGAAGCCGCCCATCATCTACGGCGACGTGTCCCGCCCCACGCCCATGACGGTCGCCTGGACCCAGTACGCCCAGAGTCGGACCACCAAACCCATGAAAGGCATGCTCACCGGCCCCATCACCATCCTGCAATGGAGCTTTGTACGCGACGACCAGCCCCGCGCCACCACGGCCGACCAGATCGCCTGGGCCATCCGCGACGAGGTGTGCGACCTGGAGGCCGCTGGCATAGCCATCATCCAGATCGACGAGCCCGCCATCCGCGAAGGGCTGCCGCTGCGCCGCGCGGGGTGGAAGAGCTACCTGGAGCGCGCCACGCGCTCCTTCCGCATCAGTGCCAGCGGCGTGCGCAACGACACGCAGATCCACACGCACATGTGCTACAGCGAGTTCAACGACATCCTGCCCGCCATCGCGGCCATGGATGCGGATGTGATCACGATTGAGACGAGCCGCTCGGACATGGAGCTGCTGCAGGGCTTTGGGGACTTCAAGTACCCCAACGAGATCGGCCCCGGCGTGTACGACATCCACTCGCCCCGCGTGCCCAGCGCGCAAGAGATGGCCGCGCTGCTCGAAAAAGCCGCCGAGGTGGTGCCCGTGGAGCACCTCTGGGTAAACCCCGACTGCGGCCTCAAGACCCGGGGCTGGCCCGAGACCGAAGCCGCCCTGCGCCACATGGTGAAGGCCGCGCAGGAAGTGCGCGAGCGGCTGCTGGAAGAGGCGGCGCTGGCCTGACGGCCCCCCGGTTCAGCCCGCAGCGCGCTTCATCTCGGCCAGCTTGACCAGCACCTGCAGCGCGTGGTTCAGCGGTGTCGGCACGCCCAAAGCGGCGCCGCGCTTGACCACGTAGCCATTCAGGTGGTCGATCTCGGTGGATTTGCCACGCGCCAGGTCCTGCGCGGTGGACGAATACTGCCCGGGCATGGTGCTGGCGATGCCGCGCACGGCCGCCTGCACATCGCCCGGAATCGTCACCCCGTCGGCCGCCGCCACGGCCAGGCATTCGGCCACGATGTCGGCAATCACCTGCGTCACGCCGGGTACCTGCACCAGCGGGCCGTAGGGCTGCTGCGACAGGGCCGACAGCGCGTTGTAGGCGCTGTTGAGCACCAGCTTGGCCCAGAGCGCGCCACGCACGTTGTCTGACACCTGGGTGGGAATGCCCGCCGCCGTGAGCTGGCGGGCCACCTCGTCGCTGCGCGGCGAAGGTGCAATCACCAGCTCGCCCCGGCCATGGTGCACCACATGCCCGGGGCCGCCCATGGCGGTGGCCACGTACACCACGGCGGCGGCCACGGGGGTGCTGGCGTGCAGCACGGCGCGCACGCGCTCGTCGTTGTCCACGCCGTTCTGCAAGGTCAGCACCAGCGTGCCGGGTGTCAGGTGCGGGCGTATCTGGCGCGCGGCATCTTCCGTGTCGGACGACTTCACACAGAACAGCACCACGTCTGCGCCGTGCACGGCACTGGCCTCGGTGCTGGCCGCCAGGGGCACCTGCACATCCAGCACGGCAGTCTGCAGCCGCAGGCCGTGCTTTTGCACCGCCTCCACATGCGCCTGCCGCCCGATAAGCGTGACGGCATGGCCCGCCCGGGCCAGCAAGGCACCAAAGTAACAGCCCACAGCGCCCGCGCCCATCACGGCAAAACGCAAGCCCGGGGTGGCAGACGGAACAGCGGAGGGGGTGGGGGTAGCGGTCATGGGCGGATGTTCGGCGGTGATTGGAAAAAGGACGGAAGGCAAGCCATGGTATCGCCCTAGGAGTCTGCACCCGCCCACCGAGCGCCTTGCAACCCCCACCCGATTGGCGCAAAATGCGCCAATCAGGAGATCGCCATGTCCGCCACTGCCTTTTCTTCCGTCAAGCTCCCCGCCCACCTGGTGGAGCAGGCCCGCCAGGCCGCGCAGCCCATGCGCCGCTCGGTGGCCAGCCAGATCGAATACTGGGCCACGCTGGGCCAGATCGTGGAACACACGGGCCTGAGCGTGCAGGAAGCCCGCAGCGCCATTGAGCAGTACGAAGCCGCAGCGGCGCGCACCGCCACCCTGGAGGCCCCCACGTCGGTGGACGCCCTCACCGCCCGCCTGCTGGCAGCCCAAACGCGCGGCACGCTGGCCCAGCGGGTGCGTGAAGTGGTGCTGGAGAACCAGGCCAAAGCCGCCCCTGTCGTCTGACTTGGCATGGTAGCCCCCGCCCGGCAGCCCTCCCCGCCGTCCCGCCACAACACGCCACCCCGCTGGCTCCACCTGCTGGCAGGCCCGAACGGCGCGGGCAAATCCACGCTGTACCGCGCCCTGGTGCGCGAAGGCATCCTGGGCCCGCCGCTGGAGTTTGTGAACGCCGATCTCTACGAACAGGCGCACCTGCAGCACATTGCTGACCCCGAAGCCCGGTCCGAAGCCGCCCGCCAATGGGCCGATTCGCGCCGCGCCGCCCTGCTGCGCGAAGGCGCCGACTTCGCCAGCGAAACCGTGTTTTCGCACCCTTCCAAACTGGAGCTCATCGAAGAGGCCCAGCGCTGCGGCTACACCGTGGCCCTGTATATCGTGGCGCTGGACGACCCGGCCCGGCTGCTGACCCGCGTGGCGCAGCGTGTGCGCGAAGGTGGGCACCCGGTACCGCCCGCACGCATCCTGGCCCGCTACCCCCGCACCATGGACAACCTGGCCCGGGCCGTGCGGCAGGCGGATGTGTCCTATCTGTATGACGCTGCCGAGGCCACCGGCACCAGCACCGGGCCGCAGCTGGTGGCCGTGTGCTCCCCCGCCCAGGTCACGCCCTTGGCCCAGCCGCTGCCCGCCTGGGCGCAGCGCCTGACCGGCCAATAGCCGATACGTCCACGCGCTACACGGGCCTGTGCAGGCGGCCCACTCTCATCTGCTGTGCCGTCGGCTCAACGCCAAATTGGGGCCCTGCGCACGTCTGTATTCATTCGCAGCTATTTCTTTGATAGCAACCACGACTCCGCAAAAACCCTGAGTACATCGCGGGTGTTATCTATTTGCCAAGACAATCATTGTCTAGTCAATTAAATTCACCCTCCATGACTTCCAACACCTCCTCGCCGTCGCAGCCCGGCCCGGGCTTCTACAGCCCCACCCAGCTCCAGCCCGAAAACAGCGTGGGCTACCTGATGCGCAAGGTGATGACGTCCATCCGCACCCAGGCCGATGCGCAGCTGTCCACCCACGACCTGACCTACGCCCAGTGGCTGCCGCTGTTCAAGATCTCGCGCTGCCCCACCACCACCGTGGCCAGCCTGGCGCGGGACCTGGAGACCGACCCGGCCTCCATGACCCGCGCACTGGACCGCCTGGAGGCCAAGGGCCTGGTGGCACGCGAGCGCTCCACCACCGACCGCCGCGTGGTGCAACTGGCGCTCACCCCCGAGGGCGACAAGGTAGCTGCCCAGGTGCCCCCGGTGCTGGCCGACGTGCTCAACGGCCACCTGAGCGACTTCACCCATGACGAATGGCAACTGCTGCTGCGCCTGCTGCGCCGCATGCTGGCCAATGGCGAAGCGCTGCGCCAGCAGCGCGGCGCAGACGCCGACTGAACACACAGACAGCCCACACCGTTTTCCTCCACACAACACCCCAAAACCATTCTGGAGAACCCCGTGAACACCCCATCCCCCCTGCCCTCCACCCGCTCGGCCCTGACCGCGCATTTCGCGGTATCGGCCCTGGCGCTGGCCGCCGCCCTCCTGCTGGTGGGCTGCGCCAGCCCCGGCCCGGCCCACACGCCGCTGGCGCAAACCACCCCTTCTGCCGTGGGCTTGAACGCCGCAGCCACCGACACCGCCGCCCCCAGCCAGTGGTGGAAAGCGCTGGGCGACGAGCAGCTCAACACCCTGATCGACACCGCACTGCAAGGCAACCCCAGCCTGGCCGTGAGTCGCGCCCGCCTGGAGCAAGCCGTGGCCCTGAGCCAGGTGCGTGAGGCCGCCAACGGTCCGCAGGCCACCCTGGGCGTGGACGCCACCCGCCAGCGCTACACCGCCAACGGGCTGGTGCCCGCCCCCATCGCCGGCAACACCTACAACAGCGGCACCGTGCAAGCCACGCTGAGCTGGTCGCCCGACTTCTTCGGCCAGCACGCCGCCGAGCTGCAGGCCGCCCTGGGCCAGGCCCGCGCCGCCCAGGCCGATGCAGCCGCCGCCGCCAACACCCTGGCCGCCCAGGTGGGGCGCAGCTATGTGGCGCTGGCCCGCCTGGTGGCCCAGCGCGACGTGGCCACGCGCGCGCTGGCGCAGCGCGAAGAGCAACGCAAGCTCACCCAGGAGCGCACCTCTGCAGGCCTGGACAGCCAGGTCGAGCTGACCCAGGCCCAGGCCTCTGTGCCCGATGCCCGCACACAAATCGAAGCGCTGGACGAGCAGATCACCCTGGCCCGCCGCCAGCTGGCCGTGCTGACCGGCCAGGCGCCCGACGCGCTGCCCACGGTCACGCCGCAGCTCGCCGCACTGCAACCCACCGCCGTGCCCGAGGTGCTGGGTGCCGACCTGCTGGGCCGCCGACCCGACGTAGTGGCCGCGCGCTGGCGCGTGGAGGCCGCGACGCAGGGCGTGAACAGCGCACGCAGCGAGTTCTATCCCAACATCAACATCGGCGCGTTCATTGGCCTGAACTCGCTGGGGCTGGACCGGCTGTTCAACGGCAGCTCGCGCCAGATGGGTGTGACCCCCGCGCTGCGCCTGCCGATCTTTGACGGCGGCCGCCTGCGCGCACAGCTGGGCGGCCGCGCTGCCGAGCTGGACGCCGCCATCGCCCAGTACAACGCCGCCGTGCTCGATGCGGTGAAGGAAGCGGGCGACGCCGTGGCCTCCATCCAGTCGCTTACCCGCCAGCAGGCCCTGCAAGACG
Source organism: Acidovorax sp. GW101-11A03 (assembly GCF_059424825.1). Taxonomy (NCBI): domain Bacteria; kingdom Pseudomonadati; phylum Pseudomonadota; class Betaproteobacteria; order Burkholderiales; family Comamonadaceae; genus Acidovorax; species Acidovorax sp. GW101-11A03. Next base: position 10,221 of record NZ_JBWKZU010000103.1, read on the forward strand.
AGGCTGTGGCCAGCGCCGAAAAAGCCTACCGCTTTGCACAAGAACGCTACCGCGCGGGCCTGGGCAACTACCTGGTGGTGCTGAGCACCGAAAGCCAGGTCCTGGCCCAGCGCCGCCTGGCCGTGGACCTGCGCGCTCGCCAGCTCGACACACGCCTGGTGCTGATGAAGGCCCTGGGCGGCGGCTGGACCGATGACACAGCGGTGCTGCACACCGCCGCAGCGCACTGACCGGCCACCACACCACACGCATCCAAAAACACAACAACACATTCCTGAAAGAACACTGCCATGACCGCCCACAGCGAACCCCTCACCGCCAACGAAGCCAACACCGCCCGCCGCCGCGGCCTCACCCTCATTGCCGCCGCCGTCGCGCTGGCGGCCATCGGGTGGGGCGGCTGGCACTGGGCCAATGGCCGCCATGTGGAGACCACCGACAACGCCTACGTGGCGGGCAACGTGGTGCAGATCACGCCGCAGATCGGCGGCACCGTGGTGTCCATCGGCGCGGACGACACCGACTACGTGAAGGCCGGGCAATTGCTGGTCAAGCTGGACCCCGCCGACGCCCGCGTGGCGCTGGAGCAGGCCGAGGCCCAGTTGGCCCAGACCGTGCGCGAGGTGCGCACCTTGTATGCCAACAACGCCACGCTCAAGGCCCAGGTCAGCCTGCGCAGCGCTGACCTGGCCCGCGCCCAGGCCGACGCCGCCCGCATGCAGGACGACGTGAACCGCCGCGCCCCGCTGATGGCCAGCGGCGCCGTGGGCAAGGAAGAGTTCCAGCACGCCACTGCCCAGCTGGCCGCTGCCAAGAGCACCGTGGCCGCCGCCCAGTCGGCCGTGCTGGCCGCACAAGAGCAGCTGGCAGCCAGCCAGACGCAGACCGAGGGCACGTCCATCGAGCAGCACCCTAACGTGGCGCGTGCCTCGGCCCGCGTGCGCGAGGCCTACCTGGCCGTGCAGCGCGCCCAGCTGGTCGCCCCGCTGGATGGCCATGTGGCCAAGCGGGGCGTGCAGGTGGGCCAGCGTGTGCAGGCGGGCGCCCCGCTGATGACGCTGGTGCCGCTGAACGACCTGTGGGTGGACGCGAACTTCAAGGAAAGCCAGCTCAAGACCCTGCGCATTGGCCAGCCTGCCGAGCTGGAGGCCGACGTGTACGGCACCAAGGTGGTCTACCACGGCACCGTGACGGGCCTGGGCGCTGGCACCGGCGCCGCCTTTGCGCTGCTGCCCGCGCAGAACGCCACCGGCAACTGGATCAAGGTGGTCCAGCGCGTGCCCGTGCGCATTGCCCTAGACCCCAAGGAAGTGGCCGAGCACCCGCTGCGCGTGGGCCTGTCGATGACCGTCAAGGTCGACGTGCGCCGCGAGGAAGGCGCCGCCATGGCCGCCGCCGCGCCGGCCAAGCCGATGCAGACCGATGTCTATGAAAAGGTAGCGCAGGACGCCGACCAGCTGATCGCGCGCATCA
>NZ_JBWKZU010000104.1:2500-5000 GCF_059424825.1 Acidovorax sp. GW101-11A03
TCAATGAGCGAACGTGATTGCGAAAGCGATTGCGAAGTAATTTGAACTCAGTAATGACGAATGTTTCTTGATAGTGATATCGAGGAATTATTCACATTACGGCATAACGCGCCAGGTGAAAGACCTGGCAAGTCCTTGAGATGATGGCGATATCTTGAAAGAGATGTCAAAGTTATAGGGTCAAGTGACTAAGAGCATGTGGTGGATGCCTTGGCGATTACAGGCGACGAAAGACGTGATAGCCTGCGATAAGCTTCGGGGAGCTGGCAAATAAGCTTTGATCCGGAGATTTCTGAATGGGGAAACCCACCTCGCAAGAGGTATCGCATGATGAATACATAGTCATGCGAGGCGAACCGGGTGAACTGAAACATCTCAGTAGCTCGAGGAAAAGACATCAACCGAGATTCCGAAAGTAGTGGCGAGCGAAATCGGAAGAGCCTTCTAGTGATAGCACGACTGTTAGCAAAACGGGATGGAAAGCCCGGCCATAGCAGGTGATAGCCCTGTATGCGAAAACAGACGTGTGGTACTAAGTTAGAGAAAAGTAGGGCGGGACACGAGAAATCCTGTCTGAATATGGGGGGACCATCCTCCAAGGCTAAATACTCGTAATCGACCGATAGTGAACCAGTACCGTGAGGGAAAGGCGAAAAGAACCCCGGGAGGGGAGTGAAATAGATCCTGAAACCGCATGCTTACAAAAAGTAGGAGCCCGCAAGGGTGACTGCGTACCTTTTGTATAATGGGTCAGCGACTTACATTCAGTGGCAAGGTTAACCGAATAGGGAAGCCGTAGAGAAATCGAGTCCGAATAGGGCGAATCAGTCGCTGGGTGTAGACCCGAAACCAAGTGATCTATCCATGGCCAGGATGAAGGTGCCGTAACAGGTACTGGAGGTCCGAACCCACTAGTGTTGCAAAACTAGGGGATGAGCTGTGGATAGGGGTGAAAGGCTAAACAAACTTGGAAATAGCTGGTTCTCTCCGAAAACTATTTAGGTAGTGCCTCAAGTATTACCTGCGGGGGTAGAGCACTGTTTAGGCTAGGGGGTCATGGCGACTTACCAAACCTATGCAAACTCCGAATACCGCAGAGTACAGCTTGGGAGACAGAGCACCGGGTGCTAACGTCCGGACTCAAGAGGGAAACAACCCAGACCGCCAGCTAAGGTCCCTAAAATTGGCTAAGTGGGAAACGAAGTGGGAAGGCTAAAACAGTCAGGATGTTGGCTTAGAAGCAGCCATCATTTAAAGAAAGCGTAATAGCTCACTGATCGAGTCGTCCTGCGCGGAAGATGTAACGGGGCTAAGCCAGTTACCGAAGCTGCGGATTTGCAATTTATTGCAAGTGGTAGGAGAGCGTTCTGTAGGCCTGTGAAGGTGTCTGGTAACGGATGCTGGAGGTATCAGAAGTGCGAATGCTGACATGAGTAGCGTTAAAGGGGGTGAAAAGCCCCCTCGCCGTAAGCGCAAGGTTTTCTACGCAACGTTCATCGGCGTAGAGTGAGTCGGCCCCTAAGGCGAGGCAGAGATGCGTAGCTGATGGGAAACAGGTCAATATTCCTGTACCGATCAATAGTGCGATGTGGGGACGGAGAAGGTTAGCTCAGCCAACTGTTGGATATGTTGGTTCAAGCCTGTAGTCGTGCCTGGTAGGCAAATCCGCCGGGCTTAGATGAGGGGTGATAACGAGTCTGCTTGCAGACGAAGTGAGTGATACCCTGCTTCCAGGAAAAGCCACTAAGCTTCAGCTATTGACGACCGTACCGCAAACCGACACTGGTGCGCGAGATGAGTATTCTAAGGCGCTTGAGAGAACTCAGGAGAAGGAACTCGGCAAATTGATACCGTAACTTCGGGAGAAGGTATGCCCCAAGTAGGTGAACTCGTACAGAGGGAGCCCAACGGGGTTGCAAAAAATCGGTGGCTGCGACTGTTTAATAAAAACACAGCACTCTGCAAACACGAAAGTGGACGTATAGGGTGTGACGCCTGCCCGGTGCTGGAAGATTAAATGATGGGGTGCAAGCTCTTGATTGAAGTCCCAGTAAACGGCGGCCGTAACTATAACGGTCCTAAGGTAGCGAAATTCCTTGTCGGGTAAGTTCCGACCTGCACGAATGGCGTAACGATGGCCACACTGTCTCCTCCTGAGACTCAGCGAAGTTGAAATGTTTGTGATGATGCAATCTCCCCGCGGAAAGACGGAAAGACCCCATGAACCTTTACTGTAGCTTTGTATTGGACTTTGAACAGATCTGTGTAGGATAGGTGGGAGGCTTTGAAGTGAGGTCGCTAGATCTCATGGAGCCAACGTTGAAATACCACCCTGGTGTGTTTGAGGTTCTAACCTAGGTCCATTATCTGGATCGGGGACAGTGCATGGTAGGCAGTTTGACTGGGGCGGTCTCCTCCCAAAGCGTAACGGAGGAGTTCGAAGGTACGCTAGTTACGGTCGGACATCGTGACGATAGTGCAATGGCATAAGCGTGCTTAA
>NZ_JBWKZU010000104.1:10000-11508 GCF_059424825.1 Acidovorax sp. GW101-11A03
AAGGAACTCGGCAAATTGATACCGTAACTTCGGGAGAAGGTATGCCCCAAGTAGGTGAACTCGTACAGAGGGAGCCCAACGGGGTTGCAAAAAATCGGTGGCTGCGACTGTTTAATAAAAACACAGCACTCTGCAAACACGAAAGTGGACGTATAGGGTGTGACGCCTGCCCGGTGCTGGAAGATTAAATGATGGGGTGCAAGCTCTTGATTGAAGTCCCAGTAAACGGCGGCCGTAACTATAACGGTCCTAAGGTAGCGAAATTCCTTGTCGGGTAAGTTCCGACCTGCACGAATGGCGTAACGATGGCCACACTGTCTCCTCCTGAGACTCAGCGAAGTTGAAATGTTTGTGATGATGCAATCTCCCCGCGGAAAGACGGAAAGACCCCATGAACCTTTACTGTAGCTTTGTATTGGACTTTGAACAGATCTGTGTAGGATAGGTGGGAGGCTTTGAAGTGAGGTCGCTAGATCTCATGGAGCCAACGTTGAAATACCACCCTGGTGTGTTTGAGGTTCTAACCTAGGTCCATTATCTGGATCGGGGACAGTGCATGGTAGGCAGTTTGACTGGGGCGGTCTCCTCCCAAAGCGTAACGGAGGAGTTCGAAGGTACGCTAGTTACGGTCGGACATCGTGACGATAGTGCAATGGCATAAGCGTGCTTAACTGCGAGACTGACAAGTCGAGCAGATGCGAAAGCAGGACATAGTGATCCGGTGGTTCTGTATGGAAGGGCCATCGCTCAACGGATAAAAGGTACTCTGGGGATAACAGGCTGATACCGCCCAAGAGTTCATATCGACGGCGGTGTTTGGCACCTCGATGTCGGCTCATCTCATCCTGGGGCTGTAGCCGGTCCCAAGGGTATGGCTGTTCGCCATTTAAAGAGGTACGTGAGCTGGGTTTAAAACGTCGTGAGACAGTTTGGTCCCTATCTTCCGTGGGCGCTGCAGATTTGAGGAAGCCTGCTCCTAGTACGAGAGGACCGGAGTGGACACACCTCTGGTGTATCGGTTGTCACGCCAGTGGCATTGCCGAGTAGCTAAGTGTGGAAGAGATAACCGCTGAAAGCATCTAAGCGGGAAACTCGTTTCAAGATGAGATCTGCCGGGGCCTTGAGCCCCCTAAAGCGTCGTTCAAGACCAGGACGTTGATAGGCTGGGTGTGGAAGCGCAGTAATGCGTTAAGCTAACCAGTACTAATTGCTCGTGCGGCTTGACCCTATAACTTTGATAGCCAATCCCCGTGACTGCACACGCAGCACCCGGACGCTTCGAAGATTGTTATGCCAAGTTAGACGCAGTCAAAACACAAAATCTGATTCCAGACTCTATGAATTCGTCAGCCTGCTCAAAGAGCAGGCCGACACCAAGTTATGCCTGATGACCATAGCAAGTTGGTCCCACTCCTTCCCATCCCGAACAGGACAGTGAAACGACTTTGCGCCGATGATAGTGCGGGTTCCCGTGTGAAAGTAGGTCATCGTCAGGCTCTTACAGCCCA
>NZ_JBWKZU010000105.1:0-11438 GCF_059424825.1 Acidovorax sp. GW101-11A03
GATCAGCACGCCGCAGGCGCTGATACGGTCCAAGGGTCCGCTGGATGCGCAGTGGCTGGCTTTGTACACCCCCGATGCCAGCAGCCAGGTCGAAAGCGATACCCACCACATTGTTTTCCGGGCATCGAAAGACAACAACATCGCAGCCGTTGCCGCAGCCCCCAAGGCCCAGGCCTACGGCGGGCTCTGGGCTCAGGCGCTGATCCTGGCGCCGCTGGGCCTGGTGGCCAGCGCCCTGTTTGCGCTGGGTGTGGCAGTGCTCACCCGGTGGCAGCTGTCGCCGCGTGTGCGGCTGCGGACAGCCCTGCGTCGGCGCGAGTTCTTCATCCTCTACCAGCCCATCGTCGATCTGCAGACGGGCCAGTGGGTGGGGGCCGAGGCCCTGCTGCGCTGGCGCCGCCGCAACGGCACCCTGGTGCCACCCGACGAGTTCATTGCTGAAGCCGAGAAGGCCGGGGTCATCGCTCCCATCACACGCTACGTGATCGACGTGGTGCTCGCCGACCTGCCGGAGCTGCTCAAGGCCCGCCCGGGCTTTCATGTGAGCCTGAACCTCTCGCCCCAGGACCTGGTGGCCGACGGACCCGTGCAGTACCTGCAGCGGCGCTTCAGTGCCATGGAGTTTCCGGCAGGCGCGCTGATGCTCGAAGTCACCGAGCGGGGGCTGGTGGACATCGAGGCCGCGCGGCCCGCGCTGCAGGCGGCGCGGCAGATCGGGGCGTCGATCGCGCTGGATGACTTCGGCACGGGCTACTCCAGCCTGTCCATGCTGGAGTCCATCGACATCGACACCCTCAAGATCGACCGCATCTTCATCGCCAGCATCGGGGCGCAGGCCGCCATCAGCCCGGTCACCACCCACATCATCGAAATGGCCCACACGCTCCAACTGGCGCTGATTGCCGAGGGCGTGGAGACGCAGGACCAGGTGGACTTCCTGATTGCGCGGGGCGTGCGCCAGGCCCAGGGCTGGAAGTTCGCCCGCGCAATGCCCTTGGAGGAACTGCTGGCGGGGCTGCGTGTGGCACCGCCCTCCCAACCGCAGTAGCGCCACCCAATCCGTTGCCAACCTGCGCCGGGTTTTCAGCAGCGCCTGCTCGTCTGGTCGTCTGCTCATTTGAGCAGCAGTGCCGACCCGCTGCCGTGAATCCTGAAGACCGCCACGGCCTTCACGAGGTCGTCGGCCTGCCCGCGCAGGCTCGATGCGGCTGCCGCCATTTCCTCCACCAGTGCGGCATTCTGCTGCGTCGCCTGGTCCATCAGCGTGACGGCTTCACCCACCTGCGTGACCCCCGCGCTCTGTTCAGAGCTGGCAGCGCTGATCTCGCCCATGATGTGCGTCACATTGCGGATGCTGGCCACCACCTCGGTCATGGTGTGGCCTGCCTTGTCCACCAGGGCGGTGCCATGTTCCACGCGGCCCACGCTCTCGGTGATCAGTTGCTTGATCTCCTTGGCCGCCGCTGCGCTGCGCTGGGCCAGGTTGCGCACCTCGCTGGCCACCACGGCAAAGCCCCGGCCCTGCTCGCCTGCGCGCGCGGCCTCCACGGCGGCATTGAGCGCGAGGATGTTGGTCTGGAACGCAATGCCATCGATCACGCTGATGATGTCGTTGATCTTGCGGCTGGAGTCGTTGATGTCCTTCATGGTGGCCACCACCATGGCCACCACTTCGCCCCCCTGCTGCGCGATGGTCGAGGCCGAATGCGCGAGCCGGTTGGCATTGACCGCGTTGTCCGCGTTCTGCTTCACGGTCGAGCCCAGCTGTTCCATCGACGCCGCGGTTTGCTGCAGCGCACTGGCCTGTTGCTCGGTGCGCATCGACAGGTTCTGGTTGCCCTGCGCGATCTCGGCGCTAGCACTGGAGACACTCTCCGACCCCTGGCGCACTCCCGCCACCAGGTTCGACAGGCTTTGGCGCATGGCCTCCATCGAGGCAACCACCGTGGCGATTTCGTCCTTGCCCTGCGCCACCAGCGGCGTTGCCAGATTGCCCTGCGCAAACTCCTGCGTGGCCCGACTGGCCTCGCTCAGGGGCCTGACGATGGAGCGCATGGTGGCGATGCCCAGTACGCAGGCAAACACCACCATCGCCACACTCAGCGCAATCAGTTGCAGGCGCAGCGATTCAAACTGGCGCATCGACTGCTCGCTGGCCCGTTTGCTGATGGCGTCGCTCTCGGCCAGGAATGCGCCGATGTTGCCCACCAGCTTGGTCAGCAGGGGGCGGCATTCCGCATTGATCTTCTGGATTGCCACGTCCTTCTCGCCCTGGCTGCCCAGCCGAGTGATCTCCAGCGCGATCGGCCCATAGGCGGCTTCCGTCTCCTTGATCTGGGCCAGCAGGCTGCGCAAAGGGGCTGTTTCGGGTGGGGCGGTCTGGAGGGCTTCCTCCACGCTCTTGAGTGCCCGCCCCATGCTGTCGTGCGCCGCCCCGATGAGCCGGAGTTCGGCGGCGGCATCTTCCTTCGACCCGGCAATCATCAGGTTGCGGGCCGAGATGGCGCGTGCGTTGGCCGCATCCAGCACCTGGTTGCCCAGGCTTTTGACCACATTCAGGTGATTGACCTGGTTGTCCAGGCTCTCCTGCGTCTTCGCTTCCCCATGCAGGCCCATGGCAGCCACCAGGATCAAAGCACCGGTGATAACCACATAGCCCATGCCAAGACGCGCCTTGATGCTCAGGTTTTGCAGGACATTCATGCGATAGGCCCTCCAACTGGTGGTAACGATGATGCACTTTTGTGGGCTGAAGCGCCACGTTCTCAAGCTTTTGTGAGCCAGCAGCCAGCAGCCAGCAGCCACATGCGCACAGGTCGCGCAGGTCGCGCAGGGCGCGCAGGGCGCCACGGCGCGTTCCCGCCGGGGCTGTGGCGTGGTCATTGATGTTGAGCGCCTTTCCAGTCCAGTCAAGGTTTTTTTGACCGCGCACAAAAGATCCCGCGAGCCATGCGCTGCGCTCCTGAATGCCATTGCCATTGCCATTGGGGCATCGCCGCGCCAAGCGAGTGGTGGAACTGCTGGCCGGGTCGTTGGGCTAGTCAGAAGGGACGGCCCCAATCACCCACCCATTGACAGGATGGCTGAAGGGCATTTTTCCGGCTCAACCGGCCTTGAGTCTGAAGCGTGCCACGACCTCGATCAACCGCCCGGCCTGATCGCGCAGCGACTCTGACGCCGCTGCAGATTGCTCCACCAGTGCGGCATTCTGTTGGGTCATGCTGTCCAGTTGAGAGATGGCGGTGTTGACCTCGACCACGCTCTGGGTCTGTTCCTTGATGGCGCTGGCGATTTCGCCAATCAAATGGCTTACCTGCTGTACCGAGCCCACCACTTCATCCATTGTTCGGCCAGCTTCGCCGACCAACTGCGCCCCGCCTTCCACCTGGTCAACCGAGCTTGATATCAGCTCTTTGATCTCTCGCGCTGCCTGCGCGCTGCGCTGCGCGAGCGTTCGCACCTCGGTTGCCACCACCGCAAACCCGCGCCCCTGCTCGCCGGCCCGTGCCGCTTCCACGGCTGCATTCAAGGCCAGGATGTTGGTCTGAAACGCAATGCCGTCAATCACGCCAATGATGTCTCCAATCTTGCGCGATGAGGATTGAATGCCGTCCATGGTGCTCACCACACGTGCCACCACTTCACCGCCCCTGACAGCCACTGTCGAAGCTGCCGACGCCAACTGGTGAGCCTGCTGCGCAGACGTTGAGCTGTGGCGCACTGTTTCGGTGACTTGCTGCAGCGCTGCAGATGTCTCCTCGATGCTGGCGGCCGCCGCCTCGGTGCGTACTGACAAGTCCTGCCCGCCGTTGCTCACCTCTTCACTGGCAGTCGCGATGCTGTCGGCGCTGCGACGCACGTTCGTGACGGATTCGTTCAGGGCCTGTTGCATGCGGGCAAGGGCGCGCAGCAAGTCACCCAACTCATCGCCGCGCGACGAATGCACTTCGCCCGTCAGGTCGCCATCAGCGATGCGATCAGCCGTGCCCGCCGCAAAACTCAGAGGAATGGTGAGCGAACGTGTCAGCACCCAGCCAATGGCGGCACCGAGGGCCAAGGCCACTGCAACCATCAGCCAGATGCCCCAAAGCACCGCGCGGTAACTCTCGGTGCCTTTTTGCTGTGCCTTTTCCACCCCTTCATCGTTGCGCTGGTTGAGCTTGCCAATGGCGTCGGTGGTTGCACGAAATGCCTGCCGTGAATCGCCCCGCAGGTACGCCAGGGCCTCTTCGCCCTTGCCGTCCCGCACCAGGGCCAGCAGTTGGCTTTGGGTGCCTTTGTAGCGTTCGACCGCAGCTTTGAAGGTGTCAAAAAGCTTGCGCTCTGCGTCGTCGTCCAGTGTGTTTGCGTAGGCCTGCAGCAGCTTGGGTACCAGGGTCCACTGCTTGTCTATGCGCGCACTTTCTTCTTGCAGGGCTTTGTCACCGCCACCCAGCAGCACCTGCAGCTCGGCACGGCGCATTTGATTGAGCGCTTCGTTGAGGCCTGCCAACTGCTGGGTGCTGGGCAACCAGTTGGTGGCGAGGTCCTCCACGCTGCCTTGCACCCGATTGACGCGGTTCACGGCAAACAGCCCCATGGCCAGCACCAATGTCAGCAAAAGGCCAAAACCCAGGCCCATGCGCAAACCGACTCGCAGATTCGACAGTCGCATGCTTTTCTCCTCAAAAAATTGGCTAGATTCAGATCGAGAACATGTTCCTAACAAGTAAGTAGCAAGTAGCGCAAGCACCGGGGGGCTCGGTGCTTACCGCGCAGGGAATGCGCGCTCGGTGCATGAAAAGGCCTGCGAGGAAAAACGGCCACAGCCGCAGCTATTGCGAGCATCGGCAGCGCCGCAGACCACCCCATGCCCCGATTGAACTCGGAACAGCGACATGCGCAAAGGTTGTTTTGCGCACAGTATCCGCCGCCCAGATGGTTTTGGATAGGTGTGGAGGCGTGGGCACAAAGCAGCAGCCCATGGCCTCGGCTGGATCCGAGGCTGGACAGGGAGGAGGTGGCGCTCAGCGCGAAGGCGACGCCGTCGTCGTCCCGGCCTACCGCAGGTCGGCGGCAGCAGGGAGGTACAGGCCTTCGGCGGTGGTGATCGCCCGTGCCGCCCGTGCCGCCCGCGCTGTGGCGATGGCCGTGGCCTCGGCCGCCATGGTGGCCAGCACCATCATGCCCAGGCTCTTGCCGCTGCGGCCCGTGCCCAGGCTGAAGAGGGTGTCGCCGTCGGACATGGTGTGCACCGGGTTGATGCTGCGCGCTAGGCCATCGTGTGCGGCCACGGCCAGGCGGTGGGCCTGCACCTTGGTGATGACGGCATCGGTGGCCACCACGCCAATGGTGGTGTTGGTGCCCGCCAGCAGCGGCTGGGGCGGGTCGCCGCGCAGCAGGGCGCGGCGCGTGTCGCGCAGGCGCAGGCCGTCGTCGGTGCGTGCCCCGGCGATCACTTGCGCGGTGTCGGGGTCGATCACATCGCCCAGGGCATTGCAGGCGATCAGGGCGCCCACCGTGACGCCGTCCACGGTGACGGACGCCGTGCCAATGCCACCCTTCATCGCGCGCTGGATGCCAAAGATCTTGCCCAAGGCTGCGCCCGTGCCCGCGCCCACATTGCCTTCGGCCGGGTCGGCGGTGGAGGCGGCCTCGCACGCCGCATAGCCTGCTGCCGCATCGGGGCGCACGCGCATGTCGCCCACCAGCAGGTCGAACAGCACGGCGGCGGGCACGATGGGCAGGCGGCCCACGGCCACGTCAAAGCCCACGCCGCGCTCTTCGAGCCAGCGCACGGCGCCCGTGGCGGCGTCCAGCCCCCAGGCGCTGCCACCCGCGAGCATGATGGCGTGCACCTGGTCCACCAGGTTGGAGGGGTGCAGCAGGTCCGTCTCGCGTGTGCCAGGGGCGGCGCCACGCACATCCACGCCAGCCACGGCGCCCTCGCGGGTGATGATGACGGTGCAGCCCGTGGGGCGGCGGGTTTCGGTGAAGTGGCCGACCTCGATGCCGGCCACGCGGGTGATGCTGCCAGCGTCGCCAGCCAGTGTGTTGGAGGAAGTCATGGCCGCTGATTATGGTGCCCGGGCGCCTTGCGGCACTTGCGCAGTATCAGCGCCCCGGTGCCGCGCGCGGAGCCGCTTCAGGGCGCTTTCTCGATCCGCTGGACATGGTAGGCCCCGCTGACCTGTTCGGCCCGAAAGCGCACCTTGTCACCCGGTTTCAGGTCACCGACTACGCGGGCGTCTGCCACGCGGAACACCATGGTCATGGGTGGCATCTCCAGGTTCTTGATCTCTCCGTGTTTGAGGGTGAGGCGCAGGGTGCGCGGGTCCCAGCGGGTGATTTCGCCTTCGCTCAGATCCGCCTGCGGTGCGGGCGCTGCGGTGGCTTCAGTGTGGTGGCTGCTGTGGCTGTCAGAGGCTGCTGCTGCAGGTGCCTGTGCCCAAGCGGTCCCAGTGCCCAGCAAGAGCAGGCTGGCCGCCGCCGGGATGGAGAGGAATGTCTTCTTCATGTCGATGCCTTCTTGTTGTAGCTGTTGAATACGCGCGTGCTGCCATCGTGGGCCACCAGCAGCACGTCGTACGGATCGCGCCGGTCGCCATACACGGCGCCGTCCATGCCCGGTGAGCCCACAGGCATGCCGGGCACCGCCAGGCCCAGGGCCTTGGGCTTTTGCTGCAGCAGCTTGCGCACGTCGCTGGCGGGCACATGGCCTTCGACCACATAGCCGCCCACCAGCGCGGTGTGGCACGAACCCAGTTTTTGCGGCAGGCCCAGGCGGGCGCGCACCGCGTTGTTGCCGGTTGCGTGCACCTTCACGGCAAAGCCATTGGCCTGCATGTGGTCCACCCAGTCCTGGCAGCAGCCGCAGTTGGGGTCCTTCCAGACCTCCAGGGGCGTGGCGGCCGCTGTGGGCGGGGTGGCGCGGGCGGCGGAGGGCAGCAGGGCAATGGCCAAGCCTGCGCCCGCCAGCGGCAGTGCGGTGGCAAGCCATTGGCGGCGGGTGGGCAGGGCAGGCGTGGTGCGTGGTGTGGGGGTCATGGTGTGATTCCTGCGTGGATGGGGGCGGGTCATGGCTTGCGCGGGCGAACGGTGATGGTTCCCGTCATGCCCGCCTGGTAGTGGCCCGCGATGAGGCAGGCAAAGTCAAAACTCCCGGCGCGGTTGAACTGCCACACGATGTCGCCCTTCTTGCCAGCGCCCACATGGGCCATGTAGGGCTCGTCGTGTTCCATGCCGGGATGCTTGACCATCATCTCGGCGTGCGCGTCCAGCTCGGCCTTGGTGCCGATCACGATCTCGTGCAGCACCTGGCCCTTGTTCTCGGCGCGCAGCCGCACGGTCTCGCCTTCGCGCACTTCGATGTGGCGGGGCGTAAAGCGCATGTCGTCCGTCATGCGGATGGTGATGGTGCGGGCCACGGCCTGGGTGTCGCCTGCTATGCCCCAAGGCTTTTGCTCCTTCACAACGGGGGCATTGCGGTTGTGATGGGGCATGTTCTCATGACCAAAAGAGGCGTTTCCGCCCGCTAGTAAAGCGCAAATAGCTATCAATTTAATAGTATTCATGGTGTGTCCTGTCTCAGTGCTGGTGGCCGCTGGCGGCGGGTTTGCGGGCGCTGGCCGCGCCTGGGGCGGTGCCCGGCGCCGTGGTGCGCGCGGGGCGGGGTGTGCTGGCAGGGGCGCCTTGCCATTCGTAGGCCTGCGTGCCCGGTGGCTGGGTGTAGTCGCCGGGGTCGCGGTAGTCGCCTGCCGCCAGCCCCGCACGCACCTTGAAGGTGGTGAACATGCCGCCCATCTCCAGCGGGCCATAGGGGCCGGTGCCGGTCATCATGGGGAAGGTGTTGTCCGGCAGGGGCATCTCCATCGCTCCCATGTCGGCCATGCCGCGCTCCCCCATCACCATGTAGTCGGGCACGATCTTCTGGATCTTGCCGACCAGGCCCCGGTGATCCACGCCGATCATGGTGGGCACGTCGTGCCCCATGGCGCCCATGGTGTGGTGGCTCTTGTGGCAGTGCAGGGCCCAGTCGCCGGGTTCGTCGGCGATCAGCTCGATCTGCCGCATCTGGCCCACGGCCACGTCGGTGGTTACCTCGGGCCAGCGCGCGCTTTTGGGCACGGGGCCGCCGTCGGTGCCGGTCACCTCGAACTCATGGCCGTGGATGTGGATGGGGTGGTTGGTCATGGTGAGGTTGCCCACGCGGATGCGCACGCGCTCGCCCTGGCGCGCCACCAGCGGGCTGATGGCGGGGAACACGCGGCTGTTCCAGCACCAGATGTTGTGGTCCAGCATGGTGTTGACCTTGGGGGTCATGCTGCCGGGCTCCACATCGAAGGCGTTGAGCAAAAACGCGTAGTCGCGCTGCACGGTGGCAATCTGCGGGTGGCTGGCCTTGGGGTGGGTGATCCACAGACCCATCATGCCCATGGCCATCTGCACCATCTCGTCGGCATGTGGGTGGTACATGAAGGTGCCGGGGCGGCGCGCCACGAACTCGTACACAAAGGTCTTGCCCGGTGGAATCGCCGGCTGGTTGAGCCCGCCCACGCCGTCCATGCCGTTGGGCAGGCGCTGGCCATGCCAGTGGATGGTCGTGTGCTCGGGCAGGCGGTTGGTGACGAAGATGCGCACGCGGTCGCCCTCGACCACCTCGATGGTGGGGCCAGGGCTCTGGCCGTTGTAGCCCCACATGTTGACCATGAAGCCGGGCGCCACCTCGCGCACCACGGGCTCGGCCACCAGGTGGAATTCCTTGACGCCTGCATTCATGCGCCAGGGCGCGGTCCAGCCGTTCAACGTGACCACGGGGTTGTAGGGGCGGCCCGTGGGCGGGTGCAGCGGCGGCGCGGTGTCGGCGCTGGACTGCATTGCGGGCTCGGGCAGTGCGGCCAGGGCCACGCGGCTGACGGAGGCGGCAGCCACGGCCGTGGCGGCGCCGGAGAAGAAATTGCGGCGGTTCATGTCAGTGGCCTTGTGTGGTGGTGGAGGCGGCGGCGCCGGAGGTGAGGCCCTGCAGTGCGCCGGGAGAGGTTCCCGTTAGCGCAAGTTGCAGGTCGGTCTCCGCCAGCCAGAAGTCGCGTTGCGCTTCGATGGCGTTGGCCACGGCCTGGGTGCTGGTGCGCGCTTCAGCCAGCATGTCCCACACGCTGGCCAGCATGCCGTTGTAGCGCAGCGTGGTTTCGTCGCTGATGAGTTGTCGCAGGGGCACTACTTCGGCCTGTTGCTGGCGCGCCAGGTCCAGGGCGGTGCGGTAGGTCAGCCAGGCGGCGCGCACCTCGCTGCGGGCGCGCACGGCGGTGTCCTGCAGCTGGGCGGCGCTTTGCTCCACCTCGGCCTGCGCGCGGGTGCGTGCGGCGCCGCCCCAGTCGAACAGGGGCAGGGGCAGTTCCAGCTCCCAGCCCCGGGTGATTTCGCGGTGGCCGCTGTCACGCTCGGTGGCGGTGTTGCGGCTGTAGGCCAGGCCGATGTCGCCAAACACCGCGCCCGCGCGGCTCCAGCCCTGGCGCACGGCCTGGGTGTCGAGCTGGCGGCGAGCGGCTTGCACATCGAGCCGCTCGCGCAGGGCGGTGGCTTCGATGCCGTCTGCGGGCAGCGCGCTGGCGGGCAGCGGCGGCAACTGGGCAGCCAACTGGTACTGCGTCTGCAAGCCCCACAGGCCGAGGCGGCGGTGGAGCTCCTCGCGCGCGGTGGCGGCAGCCAGCCGGGCGCGCGCGTGCTGGCTGCGGGCGTCGTGCAGCGTGGCCTGTTCGCGGGCCTGCCGCAGGCGGCTCCAGTTGCCCACCTGCACCATGCGGCGGGCCAGCTCGGCACCGGCCTCGGCGGCTTCCACCATGCGCCCATGCGTGGCGGCCACCTGCTCGGCCGCCACGGCACGCAGCCAGGCGCGGCGCGTGTCGGCGGCCAGCAGCACCACGTCCTGCGCGGCTTGCAGCGTGGCGATCTGCAGGCGCTCGGCCTGGCGCTGGGTTCGCCAGGGCAGGGTGATGAGGTCCAGCAGGCCAAAGGCCAGGGTGCGTTCGATCTCCCGCTCGTGGCTGTTGGCAAAGCGTCCCAGGCTCAGGTGCGGGTTGGGCAGGGTGATGGCCTGCACCCGTTCGGCATCGGCCACGCCCAGCGCGGCCAGGCGGGCCTGCAGGCCGGGGTTGTTCAGCAGCGCAATGCGCACGGCTGAATCTTGCGTGAGGGGCTGAGCCAGCCAGCCTTCGATGGATTGCTGCGCTGTGGCGCGGGCAGCGGGGTCGGTGGCGGGCAGGGCTGCCTGCACGCCGCCGGTGCGGCCCTGGGTGAGCGCGGCCACGTCGCCGCGCAGGCCGTCGGGCGACACGCTGGCGCAGCCCGCCAGCACCAGGACGATGGTGAGGAGGGGCAAGCGATGGTGCAGGCGAATCATGGCTTGCCCCCGTGCATGGGCTGGTCGCCGTGGTGGCTGCGGTGGTGCTGGTGCACGGGCTTGCGGGATGCGCCAGGGGCCGCTTCAGCGCCACTGTGCTGATGTGGTGAGGACGATGACGAGGATGAGGATGAGGGCGGGCTGGTCGCGGCGCCCTGCTGCTTCTCCCACACCACGATGTCGGCGTGGCCGCGCGGGAACTGGCCGACCGCGTGGTGGGCGTCCTGCCAGGACTGCCCCGTGGGCAGATCGGCCAAGGCAGCGGTGGCTGGGCGAGCGAGGTGAATCAGTGGGGCCGTGGCCGCACGGGGTTCGGCCGCAGGGGCTGCAGCGTGGGGGCTTTGGGCAAAGGCAGTAGGCACCGCGATCCAAGGGGTGAACAGCGGCGCAAGCAGGGCAAGACAGGCCAGCCGGGTGCGGGGTGGCCGCAGGCGTGGGGTCGGGCGGTAAGGGGTGTAAAAAAGGGCGCGCATGGCGATCTCCAGACAGCGAAAAAAAGGCGATGCGCTGCAACCGGCGCGCCCCAGGTGGGGCGGACCGGCGGTGCAGACGCACTTCGGGCGTCGGAGATCAGGCGATGGGGGGTTTGATGGCCAGTGCCGCCGGGGCACTGTCAAATGGCGCCGCGCTCAGGGCGCGCAGGGGGCCGGGGGGCTGGTGCACCGGGGTCAGCGCTGCGGGCACATCCAGCATGGCCGAATGGCAGATCTCGCAGGCCGAACAGGCGCTGGCGTGGTGTTCGTGGGCGGCGCAGCCGGTGCTGGCGCCATTGCACGCGGCCGCATCGGCAGCGGCTGGGGCCGCCAAGGCGTGGTCATGGTCGTGATCGTGGTGATCGTGTTCGGCTTCGGGCTCTGCGGCCGTGCTCTCGGGGGGCGGGGGGCTGCCATGGTGTGCGCCATGTGCGCCATGGGTGACAGAGGGAGCCTGATGGGCCTCGGCCGGGGTGTGGGAGGCGGCGGCACGGGCGGTATCGGCCTGGCTGTGGCTGTGTGGTGCGGCTGGGGACTGGAGCGGGGGCAACACCCCGGCGGCCATGGCGGTGCCGGTGAGGCCCCGC
>NZ_JBWKZU010000106.1:0-10532 GCF_059424825.1 Acidovorax sp. GW101-11A03
ACCGATCGGGTTCCGTCATGGGGCGGGCGCGGCCAGGGAATGGGGCGGGGAATTGGGCAGGAAGTGGGGCGGGGAGAGCGGGTGCACACCGCGCCATGCTGTGGGCCAGAACGCATGGCTGCGAGTGTACGCCCGCAGGCTGCAGGCCCCGGGTGCAGGTACGAATCCGATTGATTTGGGGCGCGATTGTTGACCGATTGCGAACAATCCTTTTCCGCAGCGGGGCTTACTCAAAGAAAACCGGGTCTTTACAGTTCAACCATCCGATTTTTCTTAGCTCAACCTCTTTTTGCCGATTTCAGGAATCCTTGCCATGAACCCCGTTGACACCACCGCTGCCCAACCCCTGCTGAACAAACTGCAATGGCGCTATGCCGCCAAGAAGATGAACCCCTCCAAGGCCGTGCCGCAGGAGAAGGTTGAGCGCATCCTGGAGGCCGCCCGCCTGGCCCCCACTTCCAGCGGCCTGCAGCCCTTCGAGATCATTGTGGTGACCGACCCCGCAGTGCGCGCCAAGATCCAGCCCATCGCCTGGAACCAGGCCCAGATCACCGACGGCTCGCACCTGCTGGTGTTTGCTGCGTGGGACAACTACACGGCCGACCGCATCAACATGATGTTCGACCTGACCAACGAGCAGCGCGGCTTCAAGAACGAAGGCTGGGAGAACTACCGCCAGATGCTGCTGTCCAGCTACCCCCAGCGCGATGCCGAGGTGAACTTCCAGCACGCCGCACGCCAAGCCTACATCGGCATGAGCGCAGCGTTGATCGCTGCAGCGTTTGAAGAAGTGGATTCCACCCCCATGGAGGGTTTTGATCCCAATGCGCTGGACGAAATCCTGGATCTGCGCGCCCGTGGCCTGCGCAGTGTGGCGATTCTGCCCCTGGGCTACCGTGCCGACGAAGGCGACTGGCTGGTGAACCTGAAGAAGGTGCGCCGCCCTCGCGAGCAGTTCGTGACTGAAGTCTGAGTCGTTCGATTTCAGTCAAAAAAAAGCCGGGCATTTGCCCGGCCTTTTTTGCGCGCGCAGGGTTTCAGCGCGTGGCGGGTGCCGTATCTGTGACGCGGCGCATGGGTGTCAGCACCCAGGCCAGCGCAGCCAGCACCACCAGCATGCCGCCGCTGGCCGCAAACAGCTGGGGCAGCGTGATGCTTTTCATCACCCAGCCCGTCACCGCCGCAGAGATGGGCGCCAGGCCCATGAAGATGAACATGAACAGGCTCATCGCCCGGCCCAGCAGCGCCGGGGGCACACGCTGCTGTATCCAGGTGAACACGCTCACCTGCATGAAACCGCCCAGCAGGCCAATCACCAGCATCAGCAGCGCGCCCTGCCACACGGCGGTGATCAGGCCCATGGGCACGAACAGTGCACCGATGACCGCGTCGAACGCCAGGATGGTCATGCCCAGGCTGCCGATGCGCAGCCGGGGCAGCATGCCCGACACCACCATGCCCAGTAGCGTGCCTGCGCCATGGGCGCCCACGATGATGCCGAAGGCGGCGGCGCCCAGCGCGGGCGTGCTGCTGGCCAGCACGGGGATCGCGATGTGGATGGGCCCCATGATGAACAAGGCGATCGCGCTCCAGTAGAGAAAGCAGGTGCGCAGCTCGCCATCGCGCCAGAAATGCGCCAGGCCCTGGGCTACCGACGCCAGCACGGCCTGCGGCGCTGCCGCAGGGGCTGCGCTGCCTGCGTGGGTTTGCACCTTGGACAGCGTCCAGGCCGACACCGCAAAACTCAGCGCATCCAGCGCAAACGCGATGCCGATGCCCGTGGCATTGGCGCGCGCGCCGCCCTCGCTACCGGCAGAGGCGGTCGAGGCATCGCCAAACAGCGCGATCAGCAGGCCCGCCAGCAGCGGCCCGAGGAACATCGTGAGCTGGCGCAAGCCCAGGTTCACGCCGTTCGCCGCCTGCAACTGGTGGCGCGCCACCACGTTTGGCATCATGGCCGTGCCGGCCGGGATGCTGAAGGCCGTGGCCAGGCCAATGCCCAGGGACAGCACGTACACCATCCACAGCGCCAGGCTGCCGACCAGCACCAGCCCCGCCAGCACGGCCAGCAGCACGAGGTTGACGTACTTGGTGACCATCAGCACCTGTTTGGGCGAATGCCGGTCCACCAGCGCGCCTCCGATCAGGATGAACAGCGCACGCGGCACGCTGACCAGGGCCAGCACGGTGCCCAGCACCAGGGTGTCACCCGTCATCTGCAGCACCAGCCAGGGCAGCGCGATCAGCGTGAACTGGTCGCCCAGCATGGACAGGAAGGCGCCGCTGGTGAGCCAGCGGAAGTTGCGGTCCTTGAATAGTGCAGCGCGCGGGTTGGCGGCCGGGCCTGAAGAGGCCGCAGGCGCGGAAGGGGGCGGGGTATCAGGTCGCATGGGCAGTCTTTCCAGAAGGTGGGCGGGTGTGGCGGCGGCCGTTGAGCAACTGGCTCACGGCGGTGAAGCGCACACCCAGGTGGTAGGTGGCCAGGCACAGGGCGGTGGTGGCCAGCACATTGATCAGCATCTTGGCCAGCACAGGAATCGGCAGGCCGTGCAGCAGTGCGCCCCACCCAATGGTCATGGGCAGGTGCACCAGGTACACCCAGTACGAGCTGTCGGCCAGATAGGCCAGCCAGGCGCGGGCCTGCGCCACATGCCGCAGAAAGAACCCGACCAGGGCCAGGCTCCACAGCCAGGAGGCGCCGTTGTAGGCCAGTGCCATCCAGAACTGCAGGTGCCGCGTGGCCGACACGGGGGTGGCCAGCAGGTCAGTGAAGGCTCCGGTGACCAGGACCAGCACGAAGGCCGATGCCTCGGGCTGCGCCAGCACCTCCGACAGCACGGCCGTGATCAGAAAGCACGCCAGCCCCAGGCTTGCCAGAACAGGCCAGTGCCTTTCGTAGCGCGCCACTAGTGTCTTCTGCTGCGCATACAGGCACAGCCCAAACCCATAGAACAGTCCGTTGTGCAGCCATTCCGCCAGCGGCGGCAGGAAGGACCCGTTGGGCGTGACAATGCCATGGTCATAGTCGGCACCAATCCAGGCCAGCGGCAGCGTGAGCACAACGATGCCCAGCGGCGTGCCGCCCAGCCAGGCAACGATGCGCCCCAGGGCGTGCTGCATGCCAGCAGGCAGTGCGCGCACGGCGGACCACAGCACGGGTGTCAGCATGGCCAGCCACAGCAGCATCCACAGAAACCACAGGTGCATGGTGTTCGGGCCCGTCGTCATAGTGGTGTTCTGGGGCATCAGGCTGCGGTCCAGCCCCCACGTACCTTGGGCCATGCGGTGCAGGAACGCCAGGCCCAGCAGGGCGCTGAGCACAAACAAAGGAGGCCAGAACACCACGAACGGCAAACCCAGGCGGCGCAGCCGGTGGCGCACCATGCCGGCCAACCCCCGGCGGTGCACCAGCAGCGACACAAAAAAACCGGCCAGGATGAAAAACACGGGCATGCGGAACGCATGGATCACGGCGACCAGCAGATCGGCCACTGGGGTGGCCTGGTCGTCGTGCCAGGGCAGGGGGGAGGGGCGGCTCATGTAGATCACCGCGACATGCAGCACGATGCCCAGCCACATCATGGCGGCGCGCAAATTGTCCAGCGCATGGAGCCGCAGGCCTGGTGCGGCGGTCCCGGGGGAGAGTGTCGATCCATTCATGGGGACCGACTGTGCAGCCTCACGTCGCGTGAGGGTCAAGCATTTTCAGAGTTCTTTTGGAGGAGTTTCAGGCCGATGGGGGACTGCTCCAGGGGCCGCGCAGGCCAGCGCGGCGTGCAGGAAGGCGCGCACCGGGGCGCTCAGGGGCGATCCGGCCTGCAGCAGCGGCTCGTTGGCCGAGGCCGTGAGCAGTTTCTGGCGCAGCCCAGGGCGCTGGCCGGTCAGTTGGTCGAACAGCGCGTTCCAGCGCAGTGCAGCGGCGATGGCATCCGGGTGGTGTGAGGGTAGCCCACGGGCCAGAAGCTGCTGCACATCGGCCTCCAGCGCGGCCCAGTGGGTATGGGGCACATGGCCGAGCGCGCGCAGATCGTCGCGGGTGATGTACTTCTCCAGCAGCGCCATGCGCAGCTTGATGGCGACCTCGACGTACTCGATCATCTCGCCCGGCGGCGCGTGGTGGCGGCCTTGCGTGGTGGGCTCGGTGCGGAACATATGGCCCCAGCGCTCCAGCAGGTCCAGATCGCCGCCCATCCAGTGCAGCATGAGGGCCATCCAGCGGTAAGCCAATGCCTGGACTTCAGGGGCATCGGGGGGCAGTTGCCGGTCCATGGCGTCGCGCACCAGGTCCCTGACCACCAGCCAGTCTGCCTCGATGAGGCTCCAGTTCGTGAAGATCTGCTTGAGTTCTGTGGCGCTGAAATACTTGCCGTAGGTCGTCATCAGCGCGAGCGCCTCCAGCCAGTTGCCCATGTTGGGCTCGGCGCCCGCCATGAGGCCGTCGCGCAGCATGGTCAGGCGGGCGCGCAGCTCGCTGGCCTGCGCAATCTGCTGGTCCAGCGCGCGGATCTGCTGGCCGATGATGCGTTCGGGCGCCACACCGTCACCCGCCAGCAAGTTGCCGATATCGCTGAGCGCCAGGCCCATCTGGCGCATGGTCTGGATGCCATGCAGCCGCTGCACGTCGGCCTGGCTGTAGAGCCGGTAACCAGCCTCCGAGCGGCCCGAAGGGGTGAGCAGGCCGATCTCGTCGTAATGGTGCAGTGTGCGCACCGTGAGGCCGGTGCGCCGCGCGAGGTCACCGACCTTCAGCAGCATGGGCTCAACGGCCGACCGAAATCAGCTCGACTTCGAAGTTCAGCGTGGTGTTGGGCGGAATCAGGCCACCCGCACCCCGTGATCCGTAGGCAATGGCGGGTGGGCAGGTCAGCTTGGCCTTGCCGCCCGGCTTCATGCGCTGCACGCCTTCGGTCCAGCAGGGGATCACGCCATTGAGCGGAAACGAGGTGGGCTCGCCGCGCTTGTAGGAGCTGTCGAACTCCTTGCCATCCAGGAACATGCCTTTGTAGTGCACCTTGACGGTGTCAGTGGCCTTGGGCGAGTCGCCCGTGCCTTCCTTGAGGGATTCATAGACCAGGCCGCTGGCGGTGGTGATGGGACCCGAGGCCTGCGCGTGTACAGCGGTAAACGGAGCGGCCAGCAGGCCAACGACGAGGAGGGCAGGGGAGATGCGCATGGGATTCCTTTGAATTTAACGAAGGGGGTGTGCTGGCACCGGGCACATGGGGCCAGCGGCGCGCCAGTGTAAGGGTGTTCGGACGCAGGCGGCCGCGTTAACAAGCGTTAATGCGCACGGCGCCGCACGCCACCACACTGGCGCCGCGGCCGATGGGTGCCGCTTCCATTCGCGGAGGTAGACGGATGCAATCACATGGTGGCCCGGGCGGACTGTGGGCTCGCAGGGCTTTTCTGGGCGCTTTGGCAGTTGGCGGTGGCGTGGCGCAAGCGCAGCCCGCACCATCCGCGCAAGAACCCCTGGCCGCGCGGCTGCCGCAGAGCATGGCGCGGCCTGGCGGTGCCGATGTGCCTTATGGGCAGCCATCGGCCTACGAGGCGGCCGTACAGCGCTCGGTGTCGCATGTCTCGGGTTTTGCGGGGTGGCGCACGCCGCTGCAGCACCAGCGCGGCATCATCACCCCGAGTGGGCTGCATTTTGCCGTCCATCACAACGGGGTGCCCGACATCGACCCTGCTCGGCACGAACTGCGGCTGCACGGTCTGGTAGACAAGCCCTTGCGCGTTGACCTGGCCCGGCTGTTGCGCTACCCGATGGTCAGCCGCGTGCATTTTCTGGAGTGCGCGGGCAACTCGGCAGCCAATGCGCTGTCGCCCACGGCGTTGGACCAGACCCTGGGTGAACTCGCAGGCGAGGTGTCGTGCTCGGAGTGGACGGGTATCCCGCTGTCCTACCTGCTCAACGAAGCAGGGCTGAAGGACCGCGCCCGCTGGGTGGTGGCTGAGGGGGCCGATGGTGGATCGCACAGCCGAAGCCTTCCGCTGAAAGCTTTGCTGGAGCATGGCATGGTGGCGCTGTACCAGAACGGCGAGCGGCTGCGGCCCTCGCAGGGCTACCCCATGCGCCTGTTCATGCCCGGCTGGGAAGGCAACGTCAACATCAAATGGCTGCACCGGCTGGAGGTGACCGACGCGCCTGCCTACACCAAGGATGAATCGGGCCTGTACACCCAGGTGCTGGCCGACGGTCGCATTGAACGCTTTGCTTTCCACATGGACGTGAAATCCGTCATCACCCACCCCTCGGGCCAGCAGACGATGCCCGAAACCCAGGGCTTCTATGAAATCGCAGGGCTGGCCTGGTCCGGCTACGGCCGCATTGCCCGGGTGGATGTGTCGGTGGATGGTGGCCGCACCTGGGCGGCTGCGCAGTTGCATGGACCGGTGCTGGACCGCGCGTTCACGCGTTTCACGCTGCCCTGGAAGTGGAATGGACGTCGCGCCGACCTGCTGAGCCGGGCCACCGATGAGCACGGCCGCACGCAGCCGCTGCGCGGCGAGTGGAAGCGGCGCTACGCCTTGCATTCCTTCAACCACTACAACGCGGTGCAGGCCTGGCGCGTGCAGGCCGATGGGCGCGTGGAGAACCTCTATGCGTGAGCGCTGGTACCCCTCCTACCCGTTCGCGTGGATCGCAGTCTTGCGGCGAGGCGGATGGATGTTCGCAGCGGCCGGACTGCTGCTTTACGCCGGGTTCGCCAGCCAGGCGCAGACGCAGCCCGCACCCGGCATGGCACCTGCAGCGCCGCCGGCCATCATTGGCCTGGCGCAGCCAATGTCTTCCGAAGAGGTCGATCGCTACGCCATCACCATCTTTCCCGATGGCCGCAATTTGCCACCCGGCCAAGGTAGCGTGGCGCGGGGCGCGCAACTTTACGTGCAGCACTGTGCGGCCTGCCACGGCGCGCAGGGCGTGGAAGGTCCGGCTTCCCGCCTTGTGGGATCGGATGGCTTCATCGCCTGGAATGACCTGTTGCGGCCTTTGCGTGTGCGCCAGTACCCCTTGCAGGTGCTGTCGGTGGGAGCAATGTGGCCGTATGCCACCACGGTGTTCGACTACGTGCGTCGGGGCATGCCCATGCATGCGCCCAAGAGCCTGACCGATGACGAGGTATATGCCGTGACCGCGCATCTGCTGCACTGGAACGGTCTGGTGGCCGCCAATGCGGTAATGGACAAGGAAAGCCTGCCCCAGGTGGTGATGCCGGGGCGGGACCGCACGGTCAGTGCATGGCCGCTGGGGCGGTGAGTGTCGGTTTCAGCCGCCGCGCCCCGCATCCACCATGCCCAGCCGGGCTCGGATGCGGGAGAGCGACACCGGCGAGATGCCCAGGTAGCTGGCCACATGGTGCTGGGGCAACTGGCTGGCCAACTCTGCGTGCGAGGCCAGGAACGCCTGGTAGCGTGCCTCTGGCGGATGGCTGAGCAGTTCGGCCTCGCGCCGGGCGTGCGACTGGAAGACGTAGCCCAAGGCTTCTTGCAGCGGGGGGCCAATCTGCGGAAAGACTCCCATCCAGTCTTGCAAGGTGGAATAGTCCAGCTCCACCGCGTCTACGGGCCCCAGTGCCTCAATGGCGTAAGGGCTGGGCAGTGCAAGCGGCGGCAGGCTGCCCGCCACCCATTTGCCCGCGCCGTGGAACGAGCGGTTGCGCTCTGTACCTTGTTCGTTCAGGTAGAACAGCCGCACCACGCCGCTGCGCACATGCCAGCAGCGTGTGCTGGTTTCACCGGCACGCTGCAGCAGCGCGCCAGCGCCGAACTGGCGGCGGGGCAGCGCTTGCCACAGTGCCGCCAGAGCGGGCTCCGTCTGGACGAGCGCCTCCAACGCGGGCGGTTCGCAAACGTTGCAGGCGCTGGGCGAGGCGGTCACGGCGCGCTCCGCCCCGTCAGGCGTAGTCCGACACCGGAATGCAGCTGCAGCTCAGGTTGCGGTCGCCCCAGACGTTGTCCACACGGCCCACGGGCGACCAGTACTTGGCCTGGCGCAGGGCAGCCACGGGGTAGGCGGCGGTTTCGCGGGTGTAGGGGCGGCTCCATTCACCGCTCAGCAGGTTCTCGGCCGTGTGCGGTGCGTTTTTGAGCGGGTTGTTGTCCTGGGGCTGGGCGCCGCTCTCGATTTGGCGGATCTCTTCGCGGATGGCGATCATCGCGTCGATGAAGCGGTCAATCTCGAACAGTGTTTCGCTCTCGGTGGGCTCCACCATCAGCGTGTTGGGGACAGGGAAGCTCAGCGTGGGCGCGTGGAAGCCGTAGTCGATGAGGCGCTTGGCGACATCCTCGGCCATCACGCCGCTGGTGTCCTTCAGGCCGCGCAGGTCCAGGATGCACTCGTGCGCCACATGGCCGTTGGCGCTGGCGTACAGCGTGGGGTAGTGGTCCTTGAGGCGCGCGCTGATGTAGTTGGCACTCAGGATGGCCGTCTCGGTGGCGGCCTGCAGGCCGTCTGCGCCCATCATGCGGATGTACATCCAGCTGATGGGCAACACGGCGGCGTTGCCCAGGGGGGCTGCGCTCACGGGGCCGACCTTGCCAGTGGCAGGGTTGCGCGGCTGATCGCCCTGACCGGGCAGGCCAGGAAGGAAGGGCACGAGGTCTTCGACCACACACACGGGACCGACGCCAGGGCCGCCACCGCCGTGGGGAATGCAGAAGGTCTTGTGCAGGTTCAGGTGGCTCACGTCGCCGCCAAACTCGCCGGGCGCGGCCACGCCCACCAGGGCGTTCATGTTGGCGCCGTCCACGTATACGCGGCCGCCGTGGCTGTGCACCAGGGCGCACAGCTCCTTCACCTGGGTCTCGAACACGCCGTGCGTACTGGGGTAGGTGATCATCACGCAGGCGATGTTGCCGCTGTGCTGCTCGCACTTGGCCTTCAGATCCACCAGATCCACGTTGCCACTGGCATCGCAGGCCGTCACCACCACCTGCATGCCCACCATCTGCGCGCTGGCCGGGTTGGTTCCATGGGCGCTGCTGGGGATCAGGCAGATGTTGCGGTGGCCCTCGCCGCGCGACTCGTGGTAGGCCTTGATGGCCAGCAGGCCGGCGTATTCGCCTTGGCTGCCCGCGTTGGGCTGCAGGCTGATGCCGGCGTAGCCCGTGGCCTCGCACAGCCAGGCGCGCAGCTGTTCATCCAGCGCCTTGTAGCCCTGCTGCTGGTCAGCCGGGGCAAACGGGTGCATGTTGGCAAACTCGGGCCAGGTGATCGGGATCATCTCGCTGGTGGCGTTGAGCTTCATGGTGCAGCTGCCCAGCGGGATCATGCTGCGGTCCAGGGCCAGGTCCTTGTCCGACAGCTGGCGGATGTAGCGCAGCATGCCGGTCTCGGAGTGGTGGGTGTTGAACACCGGGTGCGTGAGGTAGCGGCTGGTGCGGCGCAGCGCGGCGGGAATCAGCGGCTCGATGCCGTTCTCGAAAGCGTCGAAGGTGGGCAAAGCCTGGCCGTCCTTCGCAAAGACCTTCCACAGCAACTCGATGTCGGCGCGCGTGGTGGTCTCGTCGAGGGAAAAGCTGACGTACTCGCTCCAGGTCACGCGGATGTTGGCGCCATGCTCGACGGCTCGCCGGGCGAGCACTTGGGCCTGATCAGCGCCCACGTGGAAGCTCAGTGTGTCGAAGGCATGTTCATGGGCGGGTGTATGGCCCAGTTGGCGCAGTCCCGCTGCCAACACGGCCGTGAAGGTGGCAACGCGCAGTGCAATGCGCTGGAGACCTTCCGGGCCGTGGTACACGGCATACATGCTGGCGACCACGGCTGGCAGCACCTGGGCTGTGCAGATGTTGCTGGTGGCTTTCTCGCGGCGGATGTGCTGTTCGCGCGTTTGCAGCGCCAGCCGGTAGGCGGGTTTGCCGTGTATGTCCACGCTGACGCCGACGAGACGGCCAGGCAGCGAGCGTTTGAATGCATCGCGGCAGGCCATATAGGCCGCATGTGGCCCACCCGCTCCCATGGGCATCCCGAAGCGCTGGGTGGTGCCCACCACAATGTCTGCGCCCCCAGTGTTGGCAGGGCCTCCATCCCATTCGCCGGGAGGTGTGAGAAGGCACAGGGCCAGCAGGTCGGCAGCCACGATGTAGGCAGCCCCATTGGCATGCACCCTGGTGGTATCACCGTTGTCCACACCGAGGCGGCCGCTGGTGGAGGGGTACTGGTCAAGTACGGCGAAGTAGTCATCTCCCGCCAGCAAGCTATCCCACTGTTCCGCGCTGTCGGCCAGCACCACCTCAATGCCCAGTGGCTTGGCACGCGTGCGGATCACCTCGATCGTCTGTGAGTGGGCATCCCCTGCCACGATGAAACGGTTGCCCTTGGCCTTGACCGAGCGTTTGGCCAGTGTCATTGCCTCTGCTGCGGCCGTGGCTTCGTCCAGCATGGACGCATTGGCAATGTCCATGCCCGTCAGGTCGCACACCATGGTCTGGAAGTTGACCAGGGCCTCCATGCGGCCTTGCGAGATTTCGGCCTGGTAGGGCGTGTAGGCGGTGTACCAGGCGGGGTTCTCCAGGATGTTGCGCATGAT
>NZ_JBWKZU010000107.1:0-10373 GCF_059424825.1 Acidovorax sp. GW101-11A03
GCGACGTGACGCCCGCCACCAGCGGCGCACCGCTGACTGCACCCGCCACGGCCGAAGCCACCGATGCCGTGTTGCGCCTCAAATACCTGGACGGCGGCCACGGCGACGGCTGCCACAACGAGGACGATGCCTACACCCTGTCGCGCAGGCGTTTCCACCACCTCACGTTCTACGGCTTCCTGCTGTGTTTTGCGGCCACCAGCGTGGCCACGCTGTACCACTACCTGCTGGGCGCGCCCGCACCCTACGACCTGCCCAGCCTGCCCAAGCTGCTGGGCGGTGTGGGTGGCGTCAGCCTGGCCATTGGCACGGCAGGCCTGTGGCGGCTGAACCAGCGCCGCCATCCGCAACACGGCGACGCCGCGCAAAAGCCCATGGACCGCGCCTTCATCGCGCTGCTGTTCCTCACCGCCACCAGTGGCCTGGCCCTGTGGGCCGCGCGCGGCACCGCCGCCTTGCCGCTGCTGCTGAGCCTGCACCTGGGCGCCGTGATGGCGCTGTTCGCCACCATGCCCTACGGCAAGTTTGCGCACGGCATCTTCCGCACCGCTGCGCTGCTGCGCCACGCGGTGGAAAAGCGCCAGCCCCACCCCATCGGGTTGAGCGCCGACTGAGCCCTCGACCACAACACCCCCACGATGAAGGAGACACCGATGAACAAACGCACCCTGCTGCGCAGCGCCCTGGCGCTGGCCAGCTTTCCCTTGGTCTTTGGCGCGGCCGCGCAGGACTTCCCACCCAAGAAGCCCGTCACGCTGGTCGTAGGCTTTGCCGCAGGCGGCGCGGCCGATGCCGCCGCGCGCCTGATCGCCAAGAAACTGGGCGAGAACATCGGCCAGGCCGTGGTGGTGGACAACAAGGGCGGCGCGGGCGGCAACATCGCGCACCAGTTTGTGGCCAACGCAGCGGCCGACGGCACGGTGCTGCTGTTCGGTTCGGTGGGCCCGCTCACCATCGCGCCGCACCTGATGAAGCTGACCTACGACCCGTTCAAGGACCTCGCCGCCGTGTCAGGCGGCGTGAACTTTCCGAACGTGCTGGTGGTGCACAAGGGCGCGGGCGTAAAGACGCTGGCCGAGTTCGTGCAGCTTTCCAAGAAGAAGCCCGGCAGCGTGGACTTTGCCTCGACCGGGGCGGGCTCGGCATCGCACCTGGCGGGGGAGTTGTTCAACCAGCGCGCGGGCATCGACATGACGCATGTGCCCTACAAGGGCGGCGCCCCCGCGCTGCAAGACCTGCTGGGCGAGCGCATTACCTCCTACTTTGCGGCACCGCCCACGGCGCTGCCCCATGTCGAGACGGGCAAGCTGATCCCGCTGGCCACCACCGGCCTCACGCGCCCCGCCTACCTGCCGGGCATCCCCACCGTGGCGGAATCGGGCTTTCCGGGCTTTGAGGCACTCAACTGGTATGCCTTCGTCGCCCCGGGCAAAACGCCGGTGCCACTGCTGGAGCGCTGGAACCAGGAGATCGTGAAGGTGCTGAACGATGCGGGCGTGAAGGAGGCGCTGAACAAGCATGGCCTCACGCCGCAGCCCACCACACGCGCCGAGCTGACGGCCTTCATGAAGAAGGAATCGACGCAGTGGGCCACCATCATCAAGGAGCGCAAGCTCACGGCCGAGTGACGGCCTCCTGCACTGCGCCATCTGTCCGCACCAGCCCATCGTCCAGCAGCTGCGCCAGCCACGCGCTGAGCTGGGCGGCATCGCCGTCCCACAGCCCGCTGCCCAGCAAGGCAGTGCAGGCATCGTGCACGGAGGCCCCTGCGTACAGATCGCCCACCCAGCGCGCCTCGGCGGCATCCAGCGTGCGGAAGTGCGGCTGAAAGCCCTTGCGCCACACCAGCAGGCCCAGAGGCGCAGGCAGCGCCACAGCCTCGGGGACTTCAGCGTCGGCATCGATGGCATTCCACAGGCTGACCACGTTGGTGGTCACCGTGCGCAGCAGCGCGCTGGGGTGCAGCACGGCGGGCCGCGTGGTCCAGTCGGTAGCGGCATGGGCCTGGTCTCTGCCGAGCACAGGCTGGTCTGCCCCATCGAAGCGGGTGCGCAGGTCCCAGTCGAGCTGCGCGAGTTCGTGCAGCTCGGGGTTGGCGGGATACTGCTGGCGCAGCGCGTCCACCAGCCCCTCGCCATAGCGGTTCAGGCTGCGGATGTGCGGTGGGTGGGCAACGGCGTAGGCACGTGCATGGCTGTCAAAGTGATCCGATCCCATGTAGAGCGCCGTTTTGGCATAGGTGTCGGCCAGCACCTCGGCCAGCCGCGCGCGGTAGGCGTGGTGGTAGATGGGCAGGCGGCCAGTCGCCACAAAGTCCCGTGACGCGGCGGCCAATGGTTCCGCCAGCACCCGATCTGCCACCTGCCGCTGCACCGTGGCCAGGCAGGGCGCATCGGCCCCTTCGGAGGGCGGCAGCGCCACGGGGACCACAGCGCCTGGGGGCTGGGCTGTGTGGTCTGCCGCAATGCGCCGGGCGATGTCCATCTCGGCCAGCAGCTCGACCAGCGGCGGGATGTGGTCGTCGCGCTCGATCATCGCGGCCACGGCGCCAAAGCGCGCGCAGGCCTGGGCGTACAGCTCCCATACCGGCTCCGCCACCGGGTGGTCGTGTGTGTCGATGATGTGGTCGCCGTTGTCGCTGTGCCCGGCCAGGTGGATCTGCTGCACGCGGTGCGCGGGCAGGGCATGCAGGTATTCCAGCGGGTCAAAGCCATGGTTCACGCTGCTCACATGGATGTTGTTCACATCCACCAGCAGCAGGCAGTCGGCCTCTTGCGCGACGTAGGTCAGGAACTGCCATTCACTCGCGCTGTCGTGCCGGTAGCGCAGGTAGCTGGAGACGTTCTCCACCACCAGCCTGCGGCCCAAGACATCCTGCGCGCGGCGGATCTGCGTGATTACGTGCCGCGCAGAGGCATCGGTGTAGGGCAGCGGGTACAGGTCGTGCAACTGCTCGGGGCCAGGGCCCGTCCAGCACAGGTGGTCGGACACCCACAGCGGCTCGATGCGGTCAGCCAGCGCCTTCACGCGTTGCAGATACGGCACATCCACGCCCTGCGACGCACCGATGGACATGGCCACGCCGTGCATGGCCACGGGGTAGTCGCGTCGGATGGCATCCAGCACCGCCAAAGGTTTCCCACCGTCGATGAGGTAGTTGTCGGTGATGATTTCCAGCCAGTCCAGTGGCTGCTTGTGCGCCAGGAAATCGGCGTAGTGCTGCGTGCGCAGGCCCAGGCCAAAGCCGGTGCCGCGCGTGGCGATGGGTTCGTTTGCCATGGCGGGCCGACGGCCCCGGCGCTACAACCGCAGCGCCGGGGCCGTCCGAATCTTCAACCTTTGATATCGCCGATGGTGCCCTTGTCCATCAGGCACTGGGCCGCCGTCTTGGCCTTGAAGCCGTGGCCCTTGCAGGCGTTCTGGCCCTTGCAGCTGTGCTCGGCGGTGGCGCAGTCGCTGTTGCCCTTGCAGTCGTGGACGTTGTAGCAGTGCACCTTGTCGTTGGCGGCAATGGCCGCACCCTTGGAGCCCTTGGGCGCATCGGCCGCAAAGCTGGTGGATGCCAGTGCCAGCAGGGCGGCAGACAGGGCAAAAGAAGCAGTGGACTTGGCTTGGGTAGACAGCATGGTGGTAACTCCGAAAACGTTGAGGGATGAATGAAGCGGGTAGATCACGCTGCACAACACAGCGCTCTCTGCCTGGTAATTCGTCCCCCGCACGCTGCGGGTTACATGCAGTCCAAAAAATTTTGGCGTTGCATCTCCACGCTATTGCGCAGAGGGTTCAGTCACCGAGATGTCGGTGTGCACCAGTGTGAGCGGAAAGCGCTGGCCTGCCAGGTAGTCCTCCAGGCAGCGCAGCAGCAGCGGGCTGCGGTGGCGCTCGGGGCAGGCGCGGATCTCGTCGGCCGTGAGCCACAACGTGCGCACGATGCCGGTGTCGAGCGTGCGCCAGTCATGGTGCGTGCCCAGCGTGCCCGCAAACGCAAACCGCATGTAAGTGAGGTCGTCACCGGTGCGGGTTTTGGTGAAGCGGTTGAGGTACACACCAATCAGCGCCGTGGGCTCGAAGTCGTGCGCGGTTTCTTCCAGCACCTCGCGCGCGCAGGCCTGGATGGGCGACTCGCCCGGGTCCAGGTGGCCTGCGGGGTTGTTGAGCTTGAGGCCGTCCGTGGTTTCTTCCTCGACCAGCAGAAAGCGGCCATCACGCTCGATGAGCGCGGCCACGGTGACGTTGGGTTTCCAGCGGTGGGGCATGGCGGGCATTATGACGAGGGCGGGTGACACTGCGCCTACAAGGTCTACAGCGCTCGCGCCATGTACACCGCGCCTTCACCGTAGCTGGCGAGGCGGGCCTGCTGGGTGGCGTCCTGCAAGGGGTGCAGTGCATAGCCCTGCCGCTGCCAGTAAGCCTGCGAGCCCTGCACCGAGACCAGCGCGCTGTGCCGCAGCCCTTCGGCACGGGCCTGCGCCCACAGGGGCTGCAGCAATGCATGGGCCAGGCCTTGCCCCGCATGGGCAGGCAGCACGGCCATGTCGTGCAGGTACAGCGTGTCGGGCTGGGCAGTGGCTTCAAAGTCGCCATGCAGCGGGGTGACCTTGCCGCGCACGCTGCGGTAAGCCGCCAGGTAGGCACACACCGTGTCGCCCTGCTCCAGCACCAGCGAACAATTGGCGGGGCTGGCGAGGCGGCGGGCAAACACCTCGCCGCTCTCCACAAACCCCTCGCCATAGCAGGCCAGTTGCACGGCCAGCAGATCGGACAGGTCGCTCAGCGCCAGCGGGCGCACCACCACGGACATGAGTGAGCTTGGTTCGATCAGTGCGGCAGCACGGGCGCCTGCACGAAGTCGTCCAGCGACAGGCCCTTTTCCTTCAGCAGCGCCTCCAGCACCGGCTGCAGGCGGCCCAGGCTCTCCTGCACGGCCTCGCGCACGGTGTCCACCACCACCTGGGTGCTGCGCTCGATCTCGATGTTCAGGCGGTCGCCCACCTGCTTGTTCTCGAACACGGTGGCGCGGCGGGTCTCGGGGATCATCCAGATCTCGAACCAGCCCTCTTGCCGGTTCACCTCGGCCACCGTGAGGCTGGCGCCGTGAATGGCGATGTAGCCCTTGGCAAAGATGTAGCGGCGAAACGCCTCGGGCACGGCCACGCGCCACACCAGGTTGTTGTCGAACTCGCGCCGCTCGATGAGTGTGCCGGTGAAGTCCACATGGCCCGACAGCGGATGGCCGCCAATCTCGGCACCGTCCTTGGCCGCGCGCTCCACGTTCACGCGGTCGCCCTGGCCGTAGCTGCCCAGCGTGGTGATGTTCAGGCTCTGCAGCATCACGTCGAAGTTGGCTTGCGTGGGCGACAGGATCTCGGTGACCGTGAGGCAAACGCCATCGGTGGCCACGCTGGCGCCAATCGCCAGGTCCTGGCAGAAGCCCTCGGGGAAATCGAGCGTGAAAGTGCGCAGCCCTGCGCGGTCGTGGATGGCGGCAATGCCTGCCGTGGCTTGGACGATGCCTGTGAACATGGTGGCGCGGCTTGTGGAGCGTTGGAAGGGGAACCGGGAATTTTGCCACCCGGCCCCCACCGCGCGCTGGCGCCGGGTTACTTGGCTTGCAGTAGCCCGCCAACCTCCAACAGCGCCAGCTCGTTGTCATCCGCCTTGTTCGGGTCGCGGCTGCTGCTGAAGGGCAGGTTGTTGTCGTTGCCCACCACGATGTGCGTGCCGTCCACGATGTCCACGTTCTCGATGGTGAAGAACGGGAAGGTGAGCACGCCGTTGTTCAGCGGCTTCTTGGCCAGGCGCTTCGGGTCCTGGATGTTCATGAGGTCGATGTAGCCGATCTTGCGGATCTCGCCGCCCACGTTGGCGTCGCTCATCTCCACCTTGTACACGCGCTTGAACTTGGCGAGGTCGTGGAAGCAGTCCGCGCGCTTCTGGCCTTCGGGGCAGGCCTTGTCGGCTGTACCTTCGCCGTTGTCGCGCTCGATGATGAGGCCCGTGGTCTGGTCGATCATGTTGAAGTCGCCAATCGCGTGGTGGTTGGCCTCCAGCACGTACTTCCAGTGGCGGCCGGTCCACTGCTCGGTCTTCACGTCGAATTCGAGCACGCGCAGGTACTGCTTGCCGCCCACGTTTTCGTAGGCCTTGGCGTCGTCGTTCCACAGCGCGCCTTCAAGCAGGGCGTAGAGCTTGCTGCCGTCCTTGCTGGCGGCCATGCCTTCGTAGCCCTTGGAGCGCTTGACCTCGAACGGTGTGGGTTTTGCATCGGGTGCGCCGGGCATCAGCACGCCGGGCGCATCGGGCGAGCGCACGGTCTTGCCGTCCACCTTGGTCTCGAACACCGCCAGCACCTTGCCGCCCAGGTCGGCCTTGATGAGGAAGGGGCCGAACTCGTCACCGATCCACAGCGCACCACCGGCAAACTGGAAGCTTTCGGGGTCGAAGTCGGCGCCTGTGAGGTAGCGCTTGTCAGTGCCTTCATGCGTGATGCGGAACGGCACCTTCTTGTCGGGGTCGTGCAAGAACACGGTCTGGCGGCGCTGGAACTGGCCGCTGGCAAAGTCCACGCCGTAGTGGCTCAGGTGCAGCATGAAGTCGGGCGAGTTGGCCTTGGAGCCTGCGCCGTTGTCGGTGAGGATCCAGAACGATCCGTCGGCCATGCGCTTGATGCCCGAGTGGCCCTGGATGGGCTGGCCCTGGAAGGGCAGCGACACGCCCGTGTTGCGCCCGCCGGACTGGCCCATCACCGTGCCCACGGCGTCCACGCGGCGCGGGGTGGTGAACTTGCCGCTGACCTGCAGGTCCTGCGGCGCATCCTTGGGTGCAGGGATGACGGTGAAGGCCGGCAGCACAGCGTGACCGGCCAGGGTGGCGGGGTAGGCCTGCTGGGCGATGGCAGAAGGGGAAGCGGCGGCGCAGGCCAGCGCAGCGCAGGCGGCCAGGGCAGAGAATCGGGACATGGTGGCAGGGGCAAAAAAGTAAAGCGGCCACGATGCCGCCAGCGCATGACGCGGCTGTGACGGCCAAGCCACGGGCTTGGCGGACAGGGCTCCGAGAAAGCTACTATTTTTATAGCTACTCGGGCTTACCCATCAGGCGCAGGAGTCCTTTTTTGATCAGATCAGCCGCTGCACCGCCTGGCGCCGCCACACGCCATGGAAGTACAGCCCCTGCAACAGCATCGCGCACAGGTAGGTGGCGGGGTAGGCCGCCCAGGTGGCGACCAGGCCAAACTGGCGGCCCAGCACCCAGCCCAGCGGCACGATGAGGCAGGCCAGGCAGCCCAGCGAAATGAGCGTGGGCGCCAGCACCGTGCCGCTGGCGCGCATCACGCCCGAGTACACGCTGGCGCGCCCGAAGAAGAACGCGCCCCACACGGTGATGCCCAGCACGCTCGCGGCGATGTCGATCACCCGCGCGTCGGCCACAAACAGGCCCACCACCCAGGGCGCGGCAGCAAACACCAGCACGGCCAGGCCACCGGTGAGCCACAGGTTCATGCGCATGCCGGTGCGGGTGACGGCCACCAGCTGCTGCCCCTGGCCCGCACCAATGGCCTGCGCCGCAAACACCGACGACGCAATGGCCACGGCCATCGCCGGGAACAGCACATACGACATGACCTGGCTGGCCGCCCCCCAGGCCGCCGTGGCGGCCGAGCCATGGGCGTTGACCAGGCTGAGCAGGCCCAGGTCGGCCAGCGAGCCGGTGATGAAGAACAGGCCCGTGGGCACGCCCAGCCGCACCAGGGTGCGCAGCAAGGCTGCGTCCAGCCGCACCTGCGCCAGCAGCGCCCGCGTGGGGGCCAGCACATGGGCGCGGCGCCGCAGGTGCCAGGCCGTGTAGCCCAGCGAGCACAGCGTGGCCAGCAGCAGCGCGGCCACGCCGCCCAGGATGCCCAGCGCAGGCAACCCGATGGCAGGCACGCCCTGGATGAACGGCGGCGCACACACCACCGTGACCGACAGCGACACCCCCAGCGCACGCAGCGGCGTGACGGTGTCGCCGGTGCCGCGCAGCAGCGCGGCCGTGAGCATGGAGGTGAACAGCAAGGGGAACAGCACCATCATCCCCCGCGCATAGGCCACCGCCTGGGGCAGCACGTCGGCCGGGGTGCCCAGCAGCCGCATCAGGGGCTGCACGGCCACCACTCCCAGCGCAGCCAGCACCAGGCCCAGCAGCAGCCCCGTGCACAGCGTGGTGCCCGCCACGGCATGCAAGCGTGCGTGGTTGCGTGCGCCAAAGGCCTGGCCCACCAGGATGGAGGCCCCGTTGCCCAGGCCCATGATGAAGGCGCTGAGCAGCAAGAACAGCGGCATGAACGAGGCCACCGCCGCGAGCGAACCCGCGCCCAGCAGCCGCCCCACGTAGATGTGGTTCACCGTGCCGGTGAGTGCCTGCAGCATGTTGGTGAGCACCAGCGGGCCCAGAAAAACGAGGAAGCGGCGGTTGAGCGAAGGCGCCGGGCTGGCGGGGTGGGCCGGGTCTGTCATGGCACCGTGCGCTCTGTGGTCCAAGGGGTTGGGGTGCTGTGGATGGTCACCCGCGTGCCGACCACCACCCGGTCAAACAGGTCGATCACATCGGCATTCGCCATGCGCACGCAGCCGTGCGACAGCGGCACGCCCATCGCGCAGTCATCTGGACAGCCGTGGAGGTAGATGTAGCGGCGCAGCGTGTCCACCGCACCACCCCGGTTCACGCCGGGCTCGCAGCCGGTGAGCCAGAGGATGCGGCTCAGGATCCAGTCGCGCCCCGGGTGGGCGGCGGCGAGTTCGGGCGAATACACCTCGCCCGTGGCGCGGCGGCCCACGAACACCGTGCCAGGCACGCAGCCCGCGCCCACCTTGGCGCGCACGCGGTGCTGGCCGCGCGGGGTGCAGCCGCTGCCATGGATCTCGCCCACGCCGTTGAGTGCGGTGGAGATGCGGTAGCTGCGTTCCGTGGCCCCGTCCACCACCAGGGCCAGCCGCTGCTGGGCCACGTCGATGTGCAGTTCGGTGCCCGCCATGGGGATTCAGCCCGCAGCCACCAGGCCCGCGCCGTGCCCGCGCGTGAAGGCTTCTTCAAACACCGAGTAGCCCGACCAGTCGCTGTGCGCAAACGCCAGGCGCGCGGTGGTGGGGGTGGGGATCCAGGGCGTTTGCTCTGTTTTTGATAGCTTATTGGGCAATCTGGTCGCGCGGTGAAGGCCAATTTTGCTCAAATATTCCAGCACCCCGGGCGTGGGGATGGCCATGGCGTGGCCGTAGCGGGTGATGTCCACGCGCGTGGCGCGTTCGCGCAGGTCGGGGTGGGGCACCGAGAGCGCGGCGAGTGCGGCGTCGGCCCAGTGCTGCCAGGGCTGGGTGGCCAGCTGCTGGCGGCCGTCGGCCACGTCGCCGAGTGCCTGGTAGTAGGTGAGCACGGTGGGGCCGGTGAGGGCGGCGCGCGGGTCCAGGCCCTGGTGGCCTGCGTTCACATAGCCCAGGCCTCCGGCCGTGGGATCGGCATACAGCACGTTGTCCCACGCGGGTGCGGCGCCGGGGCGGTCGGCCAGCGGGCTGTTGATGTGGATGTTGGCCACCAGCCAGGGCGCCCACTGCAGGCGTTGCGCTGCGCCCGTGAGGAAGGCAGGCGGCTGCTGCACCACCCGCGCCGCCAGCAGCACGGGCAGCGCCACGATGCACTGCGGCGCCACCCAGCGCTCCACGTTGCCGGTGCGGTGGTTGAGGGCGTCCACCTCCACGCCGTGGCGGCCTTCGGTGATGCGCAGCACGCTGGTGGCGGTGCGCAGCTGGCCGCCACCTGGGGCACTGCTCTGCAGGGGTTCGGCCAGGCGCTGGGTGAGCCAGCCATTGCCTTCGGGCCACGTCAGCACGCTTTCGCGCGCTTCGTCCACCGCCTCGCCGGGGGCATGAAAACCGTGGCGGCTCGCAAAGTAGTGGATGCCCGCCCAGGCCGACACGCGGGCGGCACCCGCGCCGTAGTCGTCGCGGCAGCAGTAGTCGAGGTACCAGCGCAGGTGGGCGTCATCCAGCCCGTTTGCCGCCAGCCATTTTTCAAAAGTAATAGCATCCAGCGCTTGATGGGCGGGCGCAAGTGGCTGTTTTTGGCTCCATAACTTGATCGCAGGCATCGCAAACCGGGCGGCGCGGGCCTCGGCGTCCACGGCGCGGGCAAAGCGGCGGTACTGCGCCAGTGTGGCCTCGCCCACGCCGTGCACGGGCAGCAGGCCCTCTTGCCATTCGCCGTCAAAAAACAGGCGCTCCTGCGGGCTGTGGCACAGGTGGCGTTCGTCGTACTGCCAGCGCCCGCCCACGCGCTGGCGCACGCCCAGTTCTTCGAGCAGGTCCTGCACCTCGCGTGCGTCGTCGCCGGGCACGGGCAGGTAG
>NZ_JBWKZU010000108.1:0-9161 GCF_059424825.1 Acidovorax sp. GW101-11A03
CCGCGTTGTTGTGCGGCGTGCGCTCGCCACTCAGGTAGGGCAGAAACAGCGGCGCCTGCATTTGGCGGCTGGTGCTCAAGGTACCCACGGCGTCCGACAGTTGCGCCTCGTCACCGCGCCCTGTGAGCCGGGTGACCCAGCCAAACGCACTCGCTGCACTGAGCATGACCGACATGTGGTGCCACCGCTGCGGCAGCGCGTGGGCAAAGGCATGCACGGCGCGCTCGGTGGCAGGCGCAAATGCATCCGTCACCCGAAAGACCACGCCCGAGGTGCCCAGCGACACAAAGCCCTGCCCGCCAGTGCGGGCGCCCACACCCACGGCACTGGCGGCGTTGTCGCCCGCGCCAGCGGCCACGACGACACCTTCACCGAGCCCCCAGCGGCGCACCACGTCGCTGCGCAGCGTGCCCGTGGGCGCGCTGCCCTCGGCCAGTGCGGGCATGTGCAATGTATCGAGCCCACAGGCTTGCAACATGGCCGGGCTCCAGGCGCGGGCCTGCACGTCCAGCCACAGCGTGCCTGATGCGTCGGACATGTCGCTCACTGCATCGCCGCTGAGTTGTAGGCGCAGCCAGTCCTTGGGCAGCAGCACGGTGCGGATCTGCGCAAACACGGCAGGCTCGTGCGTACGCAGCCACAGCAGCTTGGGCGCGGTGAAGCCGGGCATGGCGAGATTGCCGGTGATCTGGCGCGAAGTGGGCACAGCCGATTCCAGCTGCGCACATTCGGCGCTGGCGCGGCCATCGTTCCACAGGATGGCGGGGCGCAGCACCTGGCCCTGCGCACCCAGCACCACGGCACCGTGCATGTGCCCCGAGAGGCCGATGCCACGCACCTGCGCCCACGCGGCTGGCGCCTGGGCGCGCAGCTGCGCCACGGCAGCCTCCAGGGCTGCCCACCAGTCGGCCGGGTGCTGTTCGCTCCATGTGGGCTGGGGGC
The DNA here is from genome assembly GCF_059424825.1 of Acidovorax sp. GW101-11A03. Classification (NCBI taxonomy): domain Bacteria; kingdom Pseudomonadati; phylum Pseudomonadota; class Betaproteobacteria; order Burkholderiales; family Comamonadaceae; genus Acidovorax; species Acidovorax sp. GW101-11A03. Next base: position 943 of record NZ_JBWKZU010000108.1, read on the forward strand.
GGTGCTGGGGCACGGCCGCATCGGCCGCGGCGACCACGGCTTGTGCGTCGTCCAGCAGCAGGAGCTTGACACCCGAGGTGCCCAAATCGATTCCGAGGTACATGATGAGTGGCGGGGTCGGTGGGATGCCACGCGGGCGCAGGATCAGATTGGAGGTCGGGCCCTGGCTTCGAAAGGCTCAGCCCGAACGGTGGGTGGGTGACGCGGGGAGGGTCGCAGGGTGGTTCGGTGGGAACGATCTTCAACACTCACCAGCCCTTCCCCCTCCAGACCGCTGCGGGCCTCACACCTTGCCAAATCTCCCCGCCCCCTGCTTGCGGAACTCGCTGGGCGTCATGCCCTTGATGTCCAGGAAGCGGCGGTTGAAGTTGGCCATGTTGTTGAAGCCCACGTCGTACGCGATGTGGGTGATGTAGCGGTCGGACTCCATGAGCAGCTGGCACGCGCGGTTCACGCGGACCAGGTTCACGAAGTCGGTGAAGGTGTTGCCCGTGGCGCGGCGGAAGAAGCGCGAGAAGCGGCTCTCGGTCATGCCCAGCTCCTGCGCCAGGTCAGCGGCGGCCAGGGGCTCGGCCAGGTGGTCGGTGATGCGGCTCACGATGGCGTTGATCTGGTCAAGCTGGGCGTCGTTGTCTTCGCTTTGCAGTTGCGTGCTCGACAGCAGGCGAAAGTCGGTGCAACGCGCCAGATCGCTCAGAAATTCGCAGAACGCGCCAAACCGGGCCAGGCCTTGCCGCGCCTTGATGCGGTGCCAGTGTTCTTGCGCCTGCGCCTCCATGCCGAAGAACTCGATGCCGTGCCGCGCGCGCTCCAGCAGGGGCAGCACCTCGCGCAGCTCAGGAATGCTTTCACTGCTGGCCACCAGCGGCGCGTGCGAGAACTGGATCACCAGGTCGCGCAGCGGCACACCGCCTTCGGGCAGATCCATGCTGATCCAGTTGTGCGGCAGGCGCGGGCCCGTCAGCACCAGATGGCCGGGCTGAAACTGCCCGATCCAGTCGCCCACAAACACCTTGCCCGACGTCGCGGTGATGAGGTGCAGCTCGTACTCGTCGTGGTAGTGCCAGCGCGCCAGCGGCGTGGGAAACCCGTGGGCCAGGCAACGGATGAAGCCCGCAGTGTCCGGCGACTCGTAGCCCAGTGCGGGCGAGCGCACATAGTCGTGCTCCAGCTCGGGTTTGGTCTGGCGCGGGGCGGTGGACGTTTTCACGGTCATGGTGGTGGTGCTGGACGGAAGTTACACCAGCATCAGGCGCCTGTCCGCTGCGCCACAAAGGCCAGCACGCGGGCGTAGGCTTTGCGCAGGGCATCCACCAACCGGGGGTGGCTGGCCATCTCGCCCCACAGGGTCGCGTCGGCCGCATACGCCGCGACGGGGTCTGCGGCATCGCAGATGGCATGGGCCACGGCGGGGTCCATGGCCTGGTCCTGGTAGGTGTAGGGGATCTGCCCCGCGTGCCAGCGCTGCAGATACGCCAGGAACAGCGCAGGCAAGATGGCAACGCTCTCGAACGACGCGTTGCGCGCCAGCTTGTCACGGATGGTGGGCGCGATCATGCCGGGGATCTTGGAGAACGCGTCCATGGCCACGCGCTGGTTGGTGTCTGCGATGGCGGGGTTGCCAAAGCGGTCCAGCACCACGTCGCGGTAGCGCTCCAGGTCGATGGGGCACGGCAGCAGCACGGGGATGGCGTCGTCGGTCACGTAGTCGTAGGCCATTTGGCGGATGGCCGCATCGTGCGTGCCTTCGTGGATGTACTGGTAACCCGCCAGCGTGCCCGCCCAGGCAATGCAGCTGTGGGTGGCGTTGAGCAGGCGGATCTTGGCCTCTTCGTGTGCCTGCACCGACTGCACCATCTCCACGCCTACCGTTTCCCACGCGGGCCGGCCGGCGATGAAGTCGTCTTCGATCACCCACTGGATAAAGCTCTCGCCCATCAGGGCAGCCTTGTCGTCCCAACCCGTTGCAGCCTTCACGCGCTCGGCCACATCGGGCGTGGGGCGCGGCGTGATGCGGTCCACCATGGCGTTGGGACTCGTGGTGTTCTGCTCTACCCACTCTTTGAGTGGCGCATCGCCCAGCGCCTCGATGAACTGCAGCAGCCCGCCGCGCGAGCGGTCGCCGTTGTGGCGCAGGTTGTCGCAGTTCATCAGCGTCACGGCGCCCGCACCGGCTGCCCTGCGCGCGCGCAGGATGCTGACCAGGCCGCCGTAGATGGTGTGGCCTGCCTGGCCCGCCTTCACGGCCGCCAGGTCGGCGCGCAGGTCGGCAAACGTGGGCCAGTCGAGCTGGTTCTGCGCATCCAGGTAGTAGCCCGCCTCGGTCACCGTGAAGCTGATGATGCGCGTGGCAGGGTCGGCACCCATGGCAATCAGCGGGGCCAGGTCATCCTGGTAGGGGATCACCCGCTGGATCGACTCGATGACGGTGTAGTTGCGCTCGCCTTGGGGGGTGACGGTTTCGAGCGTGTAGCGCCCATCCTGCGCTTGCAGCGCCGCGATGGTGTCGGCCATGTCCGGGCGGAGGTTGCCGCCTGCGATGGCCCAGCCCGTGTCGCCCTGCTGGCGCAATGCGTGAACGTAAACGGCCTGGTGGGCACGGTGGAACGAGCCCAGGCCCAGGTGCAGGATGAAATTCATGGTGCGTGACTGCGGGTTTCTAGAGATCAAAGTTCGTGGGCATCATCACGACGTCGCGGATGGTCATGCCGCGCGGGCGGGTGAGCATGAAGAGCACCACGTCGGCCACTTCGGACGCCTCGATGAGGCTGCCGCTGGCCTTGGCCTCGGCGAGCTTTTCGGCAGGCCAGTCGGCCAGCAGCGAGGTGATGACGGGCCCGGGCGAGATGGCCCCCACGCGGACGCCGTGCTTGAACACCTGACGGCGCACGGTCTGCACGAAGCAGTTGACCGCCCACTTAGACGATGCGTAAACGGGCTCCCACGGCGTGGGGAAATGCGCGGCCAGCGAGCTGGTGACGATGATGTCGCCCGTGCCGCGCTCAATCATGTGGGGCAGCACGTTGTGCACGTTCTTCATCACCACGTTGACGTTGAGCTGAAGCATGCGGTCGATGGCGTCGGGGTCGGCATCCACCAGGTCGCCGCCCACATACAGCCCGGCGTTGGCGTGGAAGATGTCGAGCTGGCCCGCGAGCGCCAGCGTGCGCTGCAGCAGGCTGGCGCATTGCCTGGCATCCAGCAGATCCAACACCAGGGGCAAGGCATTCGGGCCGATGGCTGCACAGGCCTTGGCCAGCGCTGCCTCGTCACGGTCGATCAGCACCACACGCGCACCAGCGTTGGCCATGGCTTGGGCACTGGCAAACCCGATGCCCGATGCGGCGCCGGTAACGGCCGCCACCTTGCCTTGAAGTTCTTGTCCGGGGGGCATGGAAGCAGTCATGGCGGTCATGCGGTCTGGCGGGCCACCACGCGGCCGTTCGGGTCGAACCAATGGGCTTGCGAGGCATCGATGTCCAGGCAAACCGCATCGCCCGCACGCAGGCCTGTGCGGTCGTTCTGGCGCGCCACAAACTGCGCGCCGCTGGGCGTGCTCACGTAAATCAGCGTCTCTGCGCCCAATGCTTCCACCAGGTCCACCTGGCCCGGCACCGGCGTCGCGCCGGTGTTGCGCACCGTGATGTTCTCGGGGCGCAGGCCGATGGCGCCGCCCTCCGCCCCGGCGGGTGCCTGCTGCTGCACGGGCGATGGCAGCTGCGGCAAGGGCACCACATTCATCTGCGGCGTGCCGATGAACTGGGCCACGAACTGGTTGGCAGGCTTGTCGTACAGCTCCAGCGGCGTGCCCACCTGCTCGATGACGCCGTCGCGCAGCACCACCACGCGGTCGGCCAGCGTCATGGCCTCCACCTGGTCGTGCGTGACGTAGATGGTGGTCGCACCCAGGTCGCGGTGCAGCTTGGCGATCTCTACACGGGTCTGGCCGCGCAGCGCCGCGTCAAGGTTGGACAGTGGCTCGTCAAACAGGAACACCTTGGGCGCGCGCACGATGGCGCGGCCGATGGCCACACGCTGGCGCTGACCGCCCGACAGCTCCTTGGGCGTGCGCTGCAGGTACTGCGTGAGGTTGAGAATGCGCGCGGCGTTCTGCACCTTTTCGTCGATCACCTGCTTGTCGACCTTGGCGAGCTTGAGCGCAAAACTCATGTTCTCGTACACGCTCATGTGCGGGTACAGCGCGTAGCTCTGGAACACCATGGCCAGGTCGCGCTTGCTCGACGGCTGGTCGGTGATGTCTCGGCCGTCGAGCATGAGCGAACCACCGTCGATGGCTTCAAGCCCTGCGATCAGCCGCAGCAGCGTGGACTTGCCGCAGCCCGAGGGGCCGACGAAGACGATGAACTCGCCCTGCTGGATGGAGAGGTCGATGCCCTTGATGGCGCGGTGTTCACCAAAGAATTTCTCGATGCCGCGCAGTTGAAGGTAGGCCATGGAATCGGGTTCCTGAATGCTTTGAAAACTGGGGAGATGAACGCTGCGCTTTACTTGACCGCGCCGAACGTGAGACCTTGGACGAGCTGCTTCTGGCTGAACCAGCCAAACACCACGATGGGCGCAATGGCCATGAGCGATGCCGCAGACAACTTGGCCCAGAACAGGCCCTCGGGGCTGGAGTACGACGCGATCAGCGTGGCGAGCGTGCCGGCCTTGGCGGCGCTGAGGTTCAGGCTCCAGAAAGCCTCGTTCCACGACAGCACAAGGCACAGCAAGCCGGTGGATGCCAGGCCGCCCATACCCAGCGGCAGCAGCACCAGGCGCACCTCCTGCCATAGCGTGGCGCCGTCCATGCGCGCGGCCTCCAGGATCTCGTGCGGGATGTCCTTGAAGTGCGAGTACAGCATCCAGACCATGATGGGCAGGTTGGACAGCGCGAACACGATGATGAGCGCAAGCTGCGTATCCAGCAGGTGGCTCTTTTGCGCCAGCACGTAGATGGGCACCAGCGCGCCCACGGCGGGCATCATCTTGGTGGAGAGCATCCACATCAGGATGTCCTTGGTGTACTTGCCCTTGAAGAAGGCCATGGCGTAGGCCGCAGGGGCGGCGAGCATCAGGCCCAGCAGGGTGGAGAGCACGCTGGTGATGACCGAGTTCTTGGCATACAGCAGGTAGTCGCTGCGCTCCTGCACCTCGTGAAAATTCTCCAGCGTGGGCGTGAAGACGAACAGCGGCGGTACGGCGATGGCCTGCAGCTCGGTTTTGAAGGCCGTGAGAAACAGCCACCCGAGCGGGAAGAACAGCAGCAGGGCCACGCCCCAGGCAGCCAAGGTGCGCAGTGCAAGCAGGCCGAGCGGGAAGTTGGAACGGCGTCGGACGGTCATGATGTTTTGTGTTGTGTGCACTGATGGATTTGGAGGGACCCAGAAAGCTCAGCGAAGCGGTTCTGGCTAGGCGCTGCGTCGCAGGCAGTACGAGTAGTACGACAAGACGCAGCAACGACGCCAGAAGAGTTTTATGGGTCACTCCTACTTGTCGAGGTTCTTGCCGACCATGCGGATCAGGAACACGGCCGCGATGTTGGCCAGCACGACCGCGAACAGCGCCCCGGCCGAAGCCACGCCTGCATCAAAGTTGAGCAGCGCCTGCTTGAAGATCAGGAAGGTGACGTTGGTGCTCGCATCGCCAGGCCCACCGGCGGTGGTGGTGTAGATCTCGGCAAAGAAGCTGACCAAGAAGATGACTTCGATCATGACCACCACGGCCACCGAGCGGCCCAGGTGCGGCACGTACAGGTAGCGCAGCTGCTGAAGGTAGTTGGCACCGTCCATGCGCGAAGCCTCCAACTGCTCGTGGTTCATGCTCTGCAGCGCGGTCATGAAGATCAGCGTGGCAAAAGGCAACCACTGCCACGACACCATGACGATCACCGAGAACAGCGGGTGGTCGGTAAGCCAGTCCACGGGCTGTGCGCCAAAGAACATCCACACCTGCGCGAGCACGCCGTAGATGGGGTTCATCATCATGTTCTTCCACATCAGCGCGTTCACCGTGGGCATGACGAAGAACGGTGAGATCAGCAGCACCCGCACGATGCCCCGGCCCGGGAACGGCTCGTTGATGAGCAACGCAATCGCCACGCCCAGCACCACGGTGATGAGGATCACGCTGCCCAGCAGCAAGATGGTGTTGACCACCGCCGTGCCGAACGACGGGTCGGTGACGAAAAACTCGAAGTTCTCCAGCCCCGCAAAGCCCGTCTGATCGGGCTGCATCAGGTTATAGCGGATGAGCGAGAAATAGATCGTCATCACCAGCGGCACGATCATCCACAGGAAAAGCGTGGCCATGGCGGGCGTGAGCAGCAGGCGGGGGAGCAGGCGGCGGTTCATGGGAATTCCGGTACAGACTTACACAGCATGGCAGGGGCAAGCGCTCAGTGGGCGTAGCGAGCGGCCCGAGGTGGGGGTGCTGTACCGCAGCCGTACTCCCGTACGGCGAGGAACACCGCCCCCAGATCGGGCCGCGCAGTAGCCCAATGAGTGCTTGCCTACTTGTAGTAGCCGGCCTTCTTCATTTCACGATCAGCCGACACCTGCGATGCCTTCAGCGCAGCATCCACCGTCGTCTTGCCTGCGAGCGCGGCGCTCATCTGCTGCCCCACCGCAATGCCGATGGCCTGGAACTCAGGAATCGCCGCGAACTGCACGCCCACATACGGGCTCTTGGGCAGGGTCGAGTCGGTGGGGTTCGCAGAGTCAATCGCAACCTTCTCGGCGGCGGCAAAGCGGGCGGCTTTCTGGAACTCCGGCGACGCATAGGTGCTCTTGCGCGTGCCGGTGGGCACGTTGGCCCAGCCGTTGGTCTTGGCCACGAGCTGGATGTAGTCCTTGCTGGTGGACCAGGTGATGAACTTCTGCGCGGCATCCACCTTCTTGGACCCGGCGGGGATCGCCAGATTCCACGACCACAGCCAGTTGGCGCCCTTGGGCGTGTTCATGGTGGGTGCCTGGGCGAAGGCCATCTGGTCGGCGACCTTGGACTGCTTGGGATCGCTCACGAACGATGCGGCGATGGTCGCGTCGATCCACATGCCGCACTTGCCCGAGTTGGTCAGTGCCAGGATCTCGTTGAAGCTGTTGGCCGACGAGCCGGGTGGGCCGTAGTTCTTGAGCAGGTCCACATAGAAGTTGATCGCTTCCTTCCAGGGCTTGGATTCGAGCTGCGGCTTCCACTGCATGTCGAACCACTGGCCGCCGAAGGTGTTGACCAGCGTGGACAGGAAGGCCATGTTGTCGCCCCAGCCCGGCTTGCCGCGCAGGCAGATGCCGTACACGCCGTTCTTGGGGTCGTGGATCTTGGCGGCCAGATCCTTGATCTGCGGCCAGGTGGGACGCTCGGGCACCTGCACGCCCGCCTTGTCGGCCAGGTCCTTGCGGTACATGAGCATGGAGCTTTCGCCGTAGAACGGCGCGGCGAACAGCTTGCCGTCGATCGACAGGCCATTGCGCACGGCGGGCAGCAGGTCGTCCACGTCGTAGGCGGCGTCGGTTTTCAGCTCCTGCAGCCAGCCCTTTTTGCCCCAGATGGGCGCTTCGTACATGCCAATCGTCATCACGTCGAACTGGCCGCCCTTGGTGGCGATGTCGGTCGTGACGCGCTGGCGCAGCACGCCTTCTTCGAGCGTGACCCACTTGAGCTTGATGTCGGGGTTCGCCTGCTCGAAGTTCTTGCTGAGTTTTTGCATCTCGATCATGTGGCCGTTGTTCACGGTGGCAATCACGAGCTCGGTCTGCGCATGCGCAGCGGCGCCGCACAGCGATGCCGCCAAGGCGGCAACGGCCAGGGCCAAGCGGGTGTGTGGACGGGTGGAACGGGGCATCGGAACGTCTCCTGCGTAGTTGGTATGGATCTGCCATTCAACGCCGGTCGGATCACGGCATTGATGGGCTGAACGATACCGATGCTCTGATGCTCAGTTGATACTTTGAAAAGCCCTACACATACTAATTTTCGCCAGAATCTCAGGATTTATACCTAGATCCATCAATTGGGTATGCGCATTGCGGGCCTGAGATGCCTGCCCTGGCGCTGCGGGGCACTGCGCAAACTCGGCACAAGGGCGCACCCTGTTCGTCCCCACTGTTTCAAAAACTGGAATAGTCAGTTCGCGACTCGATAGTTTTTCTCTGAACACCATCGGCGTACAGTTCACCCCATCGATGAGCCGAACCCGCAAGGCGACTCACCGAACCCGG